>DASZQQ010000580.1:0-6143 GCA_035549595.1 Caulobacteraceae bacterium | reverse complement strand
GCCGCCGGCGTCCGGCGGGCCGACGTTCGGCCCCCTGCGCGGCCAGGAGCCGGTCGACGGCCCCTACCGGCCGTTCGTCACCCAGTGGGGCTCGGACCCGATCTGGGCCTCGGTCGGGCGCATCCGCTCCGTGGCGCCGGCAAACGCCGACTTCCCGCTCGCCCGCTGGCGCGCGCCGATCGCCTACGACGGGACCGACCTGCCGGCGGTCGAGGGCCAGGACCTGCCCGAGGGCGACTTCCCGGTGGCGGGCCTGCCGCATCCGGAGCTGCCCCAGGGCCTGAACGTCGCCCCGCACCAGGTCGGCTACGACAAGGAGCGCGGCCTCTGGTACTGCGACATCGTCGTGCGCCCGCCGGCCGACGCCTACTACCCGTTCATCCGCCTGGCGCTGGCCCGCTACCACCCGGTGTCGGTGGACGGGGCGCACCTCTCCAGCATCGTCCTGGCCGAGTTCCAGCAGCTGACGCCCGATCGCCTGGCGATCGTGACCCGGCCGCAGAACGCGCTTCGCGCCCACGTCGCGGTCTACGGCGCCACCCCGGCCGAGGGGCCCGGCTATCCGGTCGACGGACTCTTCCAGGTCGACACCCAGGTGCTGGACGCCGGCGCCGACCCGGACCTCGGCTGGCGCACGGTAATCGCCCCGCATTACGGCGCGCCGGGCCAGCCGGGCGGTCCGCTGCCGGGCTCGCCGCAGACGCAGGCCCATGCGGTGCAGGCGCAGATGGCGCCGGCCTCGCCGCTCGACGCCCAGGCGCGCCAGCTGCTGGCGGCGGACGACCTGCAGGCCCTGGCCGCGCGGCCGGACCTGATGTTCGCCCTGCGCCCGCCGCTGCTCTACGAGACCGACGTCGATCTGCCCGGTCCGCCCGCGGGTGGTCGCCGGCGCATCCTGATCACCGAGCTCGAGCGCTACGAGACGAGCCCCGAAACCGTAGGCCTCGACCCGCACACCCCCTCGCACCCGCTCCTCGACCGCATCGTCTACGCCGAGGCGATCGAGCTGTGAGGCTTCAGGCCTTGCGCAGCACCAGGAAGGCGCCGGCGGCGAGGAGGCCCAGCCCGCCGAGCGTCTCCAGGGTGGCCGGCCGGCGTGGGTGCAGGACGCCGAACTGGTCGAGCAGCACCGAGGCGGCGAGCTGGCCGGCGATGATCACCGTCATGGCCCGCGTGGCGCCGAGCCGCGGCGCGGCCAGGAGGGCGACGAGCACATAGAGCGCGCCCAGCACCCCGCCGACCCAGCTCCAGGCCGGGACCGCCGCCAACTGCGCCGCCGCCGGCGCCGGCGTGCGCAGGGCCAGGACCACCAGCGCCACGACCGTGGTCCCGACCAGGTTCTGCGCCAGGCCGCCCCACAGCGGACTGCCGAGCCCGTCGCCGAGCCGGCCGTTGATCAGCGCCTGCAGCGGCAGCACCGCCCCGGCCACCAGGGCGAGGGCCATCAGGGCGCCGTCGGTTCGGGTCATGGGCCGGGAACCTGCTCAGGGTTGTCGGACGGGGATGTGTACCGTCGGGGGCGTGTCGCAGCCAGGGCGGATACGATCGACGCGCACTCTGCTCTTCCCCCTTTGGGGGAAGAGTAGGTCTCAGTCGCCCTTGAAGTCGGGGGTGCGCTTGTCGAAGAAGGCCTGAACGCCCTCGCGGAAGTCGGCCGTGCGGCTCGTCAGCAGGTACTGGTCGCGGTCCATGAAGCTGGTCGCGTGGTGGTTGGCGTTGGCCTGGGCGTTCACCGCCTCCTTGGTCATGCGCACCGGCAGCGGCGGCAGGGACGAGATCTTGGCCGCCCAGGCCCGGGCCTCGGCGAGCGCCCCGCCCCTGGCCACGACCTCGTCGGCCATGCCCCAGGCGAGCAGGGTCGCGGCGTCGGTCTTCTCGCCGAAGATCACGAACCGCTTGGCGCGCGACGGGCCGGCCAGGGTGGTGATGCGCGGCACGCTGTTCCAGCTCATGTTGATGCCGAGCGGGACCTCGGGCAGGCGCATGTAGGCGCCCTCGCCGAGGATGCGGAAGTCGCACGACAGCGCGAGCGCGCAGCCGCCGCCGATGCAGTAGCCCTCGACCGCGGCGATGGTCACCGCCTCGACCTCTTCCCAGGCGCGGCAGAGGTCGGGGCCGGCCATGATCGCCTGGCGCGTCTCCAGCACCGTCGGCGCGCGGATGCGCTCGCCGATCGAGCCGAGGTCGGCGCCGGCGGAGAAGTTCTCCGCCCCGCCCGCCAGGATCACGGCCAGGATGTCGGCGCGGCGTTGCAGCAGCCGCGCGACCTCGGTCAGCTCGCGCATCAGCACCCCGTTCAGGGCGTTGCGCGCGTCGGGCCGATGCAGGGTCACCTCGACCACCGGCCCGTCGCGGGCGATGCGGAGGGTCTCCCAGGCGCGGTCCAGCGGATCCTCGCTCATGGGGAAGCCCTCCGCCGCCGTCAGTTCATGCGCTCGATGATGATCGCCGGGGCCATGCCGCCGCCGGCGCACATGGTGATCAGGGCGCGGTTGGCGCCGCGGCGCTCGAGCTCGTCGACCATGGTGCCGATCAGCATCGAGCCGGTGGCGCCGATCGGGTGGCCGAGGGCCATGGCGCCGCCGTTGACGTTGACGCGGTCGCGCGGCAGGTCGAGGTCGCGGATCGCCTTCTCGACCACCACCGCGAAGGCCTCGTTGATCTCGAAGAGGTCGATGTCCTCGAGCCCGAGGCCGGCCTTCTTCAGCACCTTCCTGATCGCCGGGACCGGGGCGTTGAGCATCAGGGTCGGGCAGTCGCCCTGGTTGGCCATGGCCACCACACGGGCGCGCGGCTTCAGGCCGTGGCTCTTCGCATACTCCGGAGAGGCCAGCAGCAGGGCGCCCGAGCCGTCGACCACGCCGGACGAATTGCCCGCGTGGTGCACGAACTGGATGTCGACGCCCGGGTACTTGGCGAGGATCAGGTCGCGGAAGGTGACGCCGCTCTCGTCGACGGCGACGTCGGCCATGGCCTGGAACGAGGGCTTCAGCGACTGCAGCCCTTCCAGCGTCGTCTGCGGACGCGGGAACTCCTCGTGGTCGAGGGCGAGCGTCCCGTCCTCGTGATAGACCGGGATCAGGCTGTTCTTGAACGCCCCTTCCGAGATCGCCTTGTCCGCGCGCTGCTGGCTGACCAGGGCCAGCTGGTCGAGCGCCTCGCGCCCGATGCCCTCCATGGTGGCGATGGTGTCGGCGCAGATGCCCTGCTGGGTCTGTGGGTGGGTCTTGCGCAGGCGCATGTTGCCCGAATCGAACACCGGCGAGGCGCCGGGGGTCGGCGGCGGGCGACCCTTGCCGCTCATCATCTCGCAGCCGCCGGCGACCACGAGGTCGGCCATGCCGGCCTTGATCGTCGAGGCGGCGAAGTTCACCGCCGTGATCCCCGAGCCGCAGAAACGGTCCAGGGTGACGCCGCTGGAGCGCACGTCGTAGCCGGCGTCGAGCGCCGACATGCGGCCGAGGTCGCCGCGCTGCAGCCCGACCTGGGAGCTGGTGCCCCAGATCACGTCGTCGACCTCGCTGGTGTCGAGCTTGTTGCGCTCGGCCAGCGCCCTCAGGACGGTCGATCCCAGCTGCTGGGGATGGATTTCGGCGAGGGCGCCCTTGCCGAGCTTGCCGATGCCGCGCGGCGTGCGGCAGGCGTCGATGATCCAGGCTTCCGACATGGCGGTCCTCCTCGTTTGCCCGCATCAGGGCAGACGACCGCCGCGTAAGGCAAGCGGCTTCGCAGGGTGCGTCCACGCAGACGCCCGTTCGAAGGCGTCACGCCCGGGCTCGGCGCCTCAGCCGCGCCGGCCCTCCAGGCTGCGGCCGATGTCGTCCGGCGTCGAGCCGAGGTTGGCCAGCATGCGCTCCAGGCCGCGCAGCACCGTGCGCAGCTCGCCGTCGGCGATGTTCTCGAACAGCTTGTCGTTGATGCGCCTCGCGTCTTCGATCGTCCGCTCGAACAGCGCCCGACCGGCCTCCGTGGCGGCGACCTCGACCACGCGCCGGTCCTGCGGGCGGATGCGGCGCTCCACGCAGCCCATGGCCACGAGCTGGTCCACAGCGCGCGCCAGGGTCGTGCGGTCGTAACCCATCAGCACCGCCAGGTCCGACATCGAGCACGCCCCGGCCCGGACCAGGGTCACCAGGGTGCGGTAGCGGGTGACGTTCAGCCCCAGCGGCTCGAAGGCGATCTCGAACTCGGCGTCGCGGATGCGCGCCATGCGGTGGATCGCCTGCAGGAAGTACTCCTGCGGCTCATACGTGAACTCGCCCTGCGGATCGGGCGGAATCAGGCTGGCGATGTCGATGGTCAAGCAGGCGCCCCTCGAACGGCGCGCGCGCCCCGGCCAGCGCCACGCCCCGAATCGCATCCCCCCTTGCGAATGGTTTGACTAGCACACAGTGCGGTTCCGCCTAACGGCGGCGTATCCTCACAATCGCGCCCGACGCGCACGGCGGTGGGGAGAAACCGCCGGCGCGACATATCGGCATTTTGTTTGCCGATTGATTCACGTCAATGGCGCCCGCTCTCGGCAGAGGCGAATTGATGCGGACGAGACACGCCCAGGGAGACACCGATGGCGCCCGATCTCCGGACCCAGCAGCCTTGCTCGATCGCCCTGGACTGCATTTGCCTGCGCGCCGGCGAAATGGACGCGTTGAGGACGATGTACCTCGAGATCGTCTGCCAGCTGCGGTGTGGCGCCGCCAAGGACGCGATCTGCCGCGACCTGGGCATCTCGCGCGGCTATCTCAACCGCCTGATAGTCCGGATCAGATGCCGCGATCCGGTCGTGTTCCTGGATGGGCGACGCGGCTTGGCCTAGACTCAGGCGCCGTTGACACCCCTGGTTGGGCCGCCGAATAGTTCGCGGCGCGCTGAAGGTGATCCCGGACCCCAGCAGCCCGAAATGACGCCGGGTCCGGCCAGAGGGCCGGATCGTCGTTCGAAGGCCTGGAAGGATGGTGGACGCGGCTGGGATCGAACCAGCGACCCCTACGATGTCAACGTAGTGCTCTCCCGCTGAGCTACGCGTCCGAACCTGGGGAGGGCGGGGATATACCGGGGCCGCCGCGGAAGCGCAACGGGCCGTCGCCTTGAAATTCAGGCGGCCATCATCCGGTCGACCTCGGCGACGATCTCGCGCAGGTGGATCGGCTTGGACAGGACCTTGGCCCCGGCCGGGGCGCGCTCGCCGGCCGAGAGGGCGACGGCGGCGAAGCCGGTGATGAACATGATGCGCAGGCCCGGGTGGCGCTGGGCGGCCAGGCGCGCGACCTCGATGCCGTCCATGCCGGGCATGACGATGTCGGTCAGCAGCAGGTCCCAGTCCTCGTCGAGCACGGCCGCCGCCTCGTCGCCGTCTGCGCAGGAAGTGACCTCGTAGCCGGCGCGCTCCAGGGCGCGGCTCAGGAATCCCCGCAGGGAGTCGTCGTCTTCGGCGAGCAGGATGCGCGGCATGGGGGTCCTGAAAGTCGGCGGCTTCAGCCTGCCAAGATAGGGCCTGGAACGTAAATCCGGGGTGAACCTTGATGTCGCAGGCGCCCGCAGGTCCAGCGCCGCCTTCGCCGAAGTCGTGCTGCGCGCTTGCCGCGTTTGACCCCGGCCCTGCGATCCTGAATATGCGGAGCATGAACGCGTGGGAGCCCATCGCTCCGATCCTGGACGGCGCGGCGGGCGCCGACGACCCCGCCGAGGCCTGCGCGCCCTACGCCCTGACGCGCCCGGCCCCGGACGTCAGGGCCCGGCCGCTGATCTTCGCCTCGCCGCATTCGGGCCGGGTCTATCCGGCGGCGATGATGGCCGCCACGCGCCTGCCGCCGCTGGCCATCCGCCGCTCGGAGGACGCCTGGGTCGACCGCCTGATCGAGGCGGGCCCCGCCCACGGGGCGACGCTGCTGGCCGCCCAGCTGGCCAGGGTGTGGTTCGACGTCAACCGCGAGCCCTGGGAGCTGGACCCGGCGATGTTCGAGGGCGAGCTGCCCGCCTACGCCCGCGGCCGCAGCGCCCGCGTCGCCGCGGGCCTTGGCGCCATCGCCCGCATCGTCTCCGAGGGCGAGGAGATCTACGACCGCAAGCTGTCGTTCGCCGAGGCGCGCGACCGCGTCGAAGGCGTGCACCGGCCCTACCACGACGCCCTGGCCAGCCTGATC
>DASZQQ010000579.1:0-16261 GCA_035549595.1 Caulobacteraceae bacterium | reverse complement strand
AGGGCCCCCTCATCCGACGGCTTCGCCGCCACCTTCTCCCGCGTGGGGGGAAGGGACGCCAGAGGTCACCCGGTCCTCAGTACCGCAGGCCACTGACGCTCCCCACGCTCTCGGCCGAAGGCAAATGCGACAGCCCTGCCTTCATGGGGAGGGAGACATTACGCCCTACTCCGCCGCCACCGCGGCGGGGGCGCTGGCCGCGTCGAGATCGGCGATGGCTGCGGCGTCGAGCCTCAGCGAGGCGGCCTTCATCAGCTCCTTCAGCTGTTCGACCGAGGTGGCGCTGGCGATCGGCGCGGTGATCCTGGTCATCAGCCACGCGAGCGCGACCTGGGCGGGGGTCGCGCCATGGGCGGCGGCGACCTTGTCGAGGGCGGCGAGGATGCGAAGGCCGCGCTCGTCGAGGAACCGCTTCACGCCGCGGCCGCGCACGCTCTTGGCCAGGTCCGCCTCGGACCGGTACTTGCCGGTCAGGAAGCCGCTGGCGAGGCCGTAGTAGGGCACGACGCTGATCTGTTCGGCGCGGCAGAGGTCGGCCAGCGCCCCCTCGAAGCCGGCGCGGTCATAGAGGTTGTAGAGCGGCTGCAGCGTCTCGTAGCGCGGCCAGCCGTTGGCCTGCGCCAGCGCATTGGCCGACTTCAGGCGCGGCGCCTCGAAGTTCGACGCGCCGATGATGCGCACCTTGCCGGCCTTCACCAGGCGCGAATAGGCCTCCAGGGTCTCTTCCTGCGGCGTGTCGGGATCGTCGCGGTGCGACTGGTAGAGGTCGATGCGGTCCGTACCGAGGCGGGTCAGGCTGTCCTCGACGGCGCGAGCCATCCACTTCGCCGACAGGCCCGTGTTCCCCTCGCCCATGTCCATGCCGAACTTGGTGGCGATGACGACCTTGTCGCGCCGCCCGCCGCCCTGCTTCAGCCAGGCGCCGATCACCTTCTCCGAGGCCCCGCCGCCGGCCGGCGACCACCGCGAATAGACGTCGGCCGTGTCGATGGCGTTGAAGCCGGCGTCGACGAAGGCGTCGAGGATCGCGAACGAGGTCTTCTCGTCGGCCGTCCAGCCGAACACGTTGCCGCCCAGCATCAGCGGCGCGATGGCGATCTCCGATCGCCCGAGCTTGCGATAGTCCATGATGTTTCTCCCGTCCCTCTCGGGGAGCGCTCTACTCCCGGGACGCCGCGCGGACCATCGAGGAAAAGTGGAAGGGCGCGGAGCGGTTCAGCCTTCGAGGACGAGCACGTGGCGGCGGTTGTCGATCGACCACGACTTCAGCCGCCGCAGGAAGCTCTGGCCCAGCAGCGGCACGCCGCGCGCATCCGTCACCGTCGCGGGTATGTTGCGCACCTCGTGGCCGCCGACCTTGAGCGACCGGATCATCACCACCTGGGAGGCCACCCGCGAGCCGTCGGCGAGGATCGAGGTCCCCTGCCCGAGGTAGTCGCCGCGTCCGAGCTTGCCCATCCGCTCCAGCGTCCGGGCGACGTCCGCCGGGATCGTCAAGTCCGTCGCGCCGCTGTCGACGACGAACCGCAGCGTCAGAGCGCCGTCGACCTCGGCCGGCACGTAAAGCGACCCGCCGGAGGCCTCGAGGCGAAGCTCCTCCCGTCCGGCGACGGGGGGGCCAGCCGCCACGGCCGCCGCCGGCGGCCCCGCATGGGCCTGGATTCGCGCGATCTGGCTCTCGAAATAGGGCGACTGCCCCTCTTCCTGCAGCGTCCGGTCGAAGGATTCGAGCAGGTTCAGGGCCTCCTGCCTCCGGCCCTTCCTGACCAGCTGGTCGGCGAGCGCACCGCGGACGTCGACGAGCTGGGGCACGAGCTGCAGCGCCGCGTAGTTCATCTTGATCGCGTCGTCGACCTTGCCGATGGTGTTCAGGCTGACCGCATAGTTGGCGTAGAGATCGTAGGTCGCCACGCCCAGGGCGAGGGCGTGCTTGTAGTAGCCGATAGACTCCTCGTGGTGGCCGTCCTGCGTCAGGGTGATGGCCAGGATGGCGTTGGCCGAGGCGTCGTTCGGGTATTTGTGCAGATAGGCGCGGAAATCGGCCTCGGCGCAGCCGAGGTCGCCCTGACGCAGACAGGCCTTGGCCTCGGTCAGGCTGGGTGTCGCGCCGCTGAGGGCGTCCATCACGCCCGTCCGCGGGTTCAGGACCACCACGGCGGCCAGGACGGCGGCGACGGCGGCGCCCGCGCCGATCATGAGGCGGGTGCGCATCGGCATCGACCGGCGGCGGCGCCGGTCGGTCCCGAAGGACGCCAGCATCAATGGCGGCTGATCGCCGCCGTCTTCGGTGCTCATGACGCCCCCCGCGCCGCCGACCGGCCTCGCCCCCTCGCGCCACCACCTCGACGGTAGGGCGAGACTAACTCGCGCCGCAGGGATGTCGAGGCTCGGACCGTCAGGCCGCCGCGGCGCGCTCGTCGCCGAACACCGGGACGTCCAGGGGCGCCGGGGCCGCCTTGCCGAGCAGGAGGTCGGCGGCCTTCTCGGCGATCATGATCGTCGGCGCGTTGGTGTTGCCCCCGACCAGGGTCGGCATCACCGAGGCGTCGATCACGCGCAGGCCGGCCAGGCCCATGACCTTCAGATCGGCGCCCACCACCGCCATGGAATCGCCCGCCACGCCCATCTTGCAGGTGCCGACCGGGTGGTAGATCGTTTCGGCCGAGCGGCGGATCCAGGCGTCGATGTCGGCGTCGCTGCTGACCTCGGTCCCCGGCGCGACTTCCGATCCGCGGATCGCCTTCAGCGCGTTCTGCTCCGCGACCTCGCGCACCATGCCGACGCCGACGCGAAGGGCCCGACGGTCCTCCTCAGTCGCCAGGTAGTTGGCGAAGATCGTCGGATCGTCGAACGGGTCGGCCGAGCGCAGGCCCACCTTGCCGCGGCTCTCGGGGCGCAGCTGGCAGACGTGCACCGAGAAGCCGTCCTTCTCGACCACGTCCTTGCCGTGGTTCTTCATGATCGCCAGCACGCAGTGCAGCTGCAGGTCCGGCCGGTCGAGGTCGGGCCGCGACTTCAGGAAGGCGCCCGCCTCCAGGAAGTTCTGCCGGCCGAAGCCCTGGCCGAACAGCAGATAGTTCAGGCCCGTGGCGAGGCGGTTGAGGCCCTTGTTGTAGCCGTAGGCGGTCTTGATGCCCGGGGTCTCCCAGGAAAGGATCACGTCGAGGTGGTCCTGCAGGTTGGCACCGACGCCCTTCAGCTCGTGCTGCACGGCGATGCCGGCGGCCTTCAGGTCGTCCGGCGCGCCGATCCCCGACAGCTGCAGGATGTGCGGCGACTGCACGGCGCCGGAGGCCAAGAGCACCTCGGCGTCGGCGTAGACGTTGCGCACCTTGCCGTCCTGGACGAACTCGACGCCGACCGCGCGGCCTTTCTCGACCAGGATCCGGGTCGTGCGCGCGCCGGTCTCGGCGGTCAGGTTCGGCCGGTTCAGGGCCGGACGCAGGTAGGCCTGGGCCGTGCTCCAGCGCCGGCCGTCCTTGATCGTCAGCTGGTAGGGGCCGAAGCCCTCCTGCTGGAAGCCGTTGAAGTCGGGGGTCAGCTTGTAGCCGGCCTCGCCGCCGGCCTTGATGAAGCTGGAATAGATCGGGCTGGGCGAGGAGGCTTTGGAGACATAGAGCGGCCCCTCGCCGCCGTGGTAGGCGTCGCCGCCGCCCTGCAGGGTCTCGGCGCGCTTGAAGTACGGCAGGACGTCCGCGTAGCCCCAGCCGGACAGGCCCATCTGGCGCCACTGGTCGTAGTCGCGCGCGTGGCCGCGGATATAGATCATGCCGTTGATCGACGACGAGCCGCCCCAGCCCTTGCCGCGCGGCCACCACAGCTTGCGGTTCTCGAGCTGCGGCTCGGGCTCGGTCCAGAAGCCCCAGTTGTAGTCGCCCTTGGCCTGGATCAGCCCGCCGACGCCGGCGGGCATGCGCACCAGGATCGAGTTGTCCTTGCCGCCGGCCTCGAGGATCAGGACCTTGGTCTTGCCGTCGGCGGACAGGCGGTTGGCCAGCACGCAGCCGGCCGAGCCGGCCCCGATGATGATGTAGTCGTAGCGCTCGGCCATGTTCGGTCCCCGGCGAGGAAAAAGTGACTGGGGCGTCACTGTTACATCACGGCCCCGGCGTCAACCTAGCGGCTGCTTGCCGCCCCGGCGGCGCAGGCCGACGTAGCGCGCCTCCTCGATCAGGCGCAGAGGGTGCAGGCCGTCGACCATGCCCATGAACGGCGGATGGATCGAGTAGCCGATCAGTTCGCGCACGCGGGGCGAGAAGGCCGCCGCGCCCTCCCCGACCGCGACCATCATGTTTTCCTGCTGGCGGTGCCAGCCGTGGCAGAACTGGGTGGTGACGGCCAGGCGCGGGGCTGCGCCGCGGTTGTCGGCCCCGCGGTGCGTGAGGTTGCCCGCGAACACCAGCAGCGAGCCCGCCGGCGCGATGGCCTTGACCGCCCCCGCTTCGAAGCCGGCCGGGGCCGGATAGGCGCCCCAGCGGTGGCTGCCGGGGATCAGCTCGGTCGCGCCGTTGTCGTCGGTGAAGGCGTCCAGCGCCCAGATGGCGCTGACTCCGTTCGGCGCCCGCGGCATCGGCTGGCGGTAGAAGCCGTCGTCGATGTGCCAGCCCTGGGCGGTCTCGCCGTCGAAGATCTGGATGGCGAGGTGGGCCGAGAGCAGGAAGTTGGCGTCGAGGTAGCGCGCCGCCAGCGCCAGCAGGATCGGATCCTCGACCAGCCGCGCCGTCGCCGGTGCGTGGCGCAGGAGGGCGTAGACGCGCTTGGTGGTGAAGCCCTCGAAGTCGTTGCGCCCGCGCGGCGTCTCCTCCAGCACCGGGTCCAGCTCGGCGCGGATGGCGGCGATCTCGTCGGGCGACAGGACGGACGGGATGAGCAGGTAGCCCTCCTCGTCCATCCGCGCCTTCAGGGCGTCGATGGAGGCGGCCGCGTCGGCGAAGGCCGCCGGGCGCATGGCCCTATTTGCCCTTCCACTGCGGCGGGCGCTTCTGGGCGAAGGCCATCGGGCCTTCCTTGAAGTCCTCCGAGGTGAACAGGGCGGCCACCGACGGATAGCGGTTCTGGCCCTTGATCGCGGCCTCCAGCGTCGGCTCGTCGAGGCCCTTCAGCACCGCCTCCTTGGAGGCGCGGATCGACATCGGCGACAGCTCGGCGATGGTCGCGGCCCAGCGCTTGGCCGCCGCCATCAGCTCGCCCGGCGCCACCACCTCGTTGACGAAGCCGAGCTCGAAGCCCTCCTTCGCCGAGACGCGGCGGCCGGTCAGGATCATGCCCATGGCCCGCTTGGTGCCGATCGCCCGCGGCAGGCGGTGCAGGCCGCCGGCAAGGGCGGCCAGGCCGACGCGCGGCTCCGGCAGGGCGAACACCGCCGCCTCGGAGGCCACGATGATGTCGCAGGCGAGCGCGATTTCGAAGCCGCCGCCCATGGCGATGCCGTTCACCGCCGCGATCAGCGGCTTTGTCAGGTCGAAGCGCGAGGTCAGGCCCGCGAACCCCGAGGGCGGGGAGCGCATCTCGCCGCCGCCCGCCTGGTGCTTCAGGTCGTTGCCGGCCGAGAACGCGCGTTCGCCGGCGCCGGTGATGATGCCGATCCACTGCTCCGGATCGGCCGCGAAGGCGTTCAGCGCCTCGTCCATCTCGAAGTGCGCCGGCGAATGCAGGGCGTTCATCACCTCGGGCCGGTTCAGCGTGATGGTGGTGACCGGACCGTCCCGCTCGACGGCGATATACTGATAGGCCATGGGCGCTTCCCTCGCGTTCGTTCCCGCTAGCAGGCGCGGCTGACGCTGCGGCTGTCAACGGCGCCCGACGTTTGGGAATGCGGAGAAAGGTTCGCGTTCACATGGATCCTCTGGCGGTTCGTCAGAGCCAGCACGCCTTTTCGATGACGTCGAGCGCCGCGTCTTCGACCGACCGGGCGTGCGTGCTCACCACGAAGTCCCGGATGTCGGCCAGGTCCGTGCGGCCGTGGTAGAGATCAACGAAATCCTGCAGCCGACGCTTCCAGAACGCGTTCGGCTCCCGCTCCGTCACGCGTTGTTTCAGCACCTCCAGCGGCGCCGTCAGTTCGCAGACCACGAACCGCGAGCTTGGTGCTGCCGCGCGGAGCTGCACCCGCTCTTCCATGTTCGCCAGCACCGTCGGCACGGTCACCTTCAGCGCCGGAATCGCGGCGTAGTTCGGCCAGATGGCCCTCAGATTGTTTCGCGCGAAATCTCGCCCCGGAGAGGGGAAGACCATGCCGAGATCGTCCAGGTCGATGACGGCATGCGGCGCGCCCGCCCCCCTGAGGGCCTCGGCAATCGCCCGCGCCAGGGTCGTCTTGCCCGAGCCCGGAGAGCCGTGAAGGACAAGCAGCTCGATGCCCAAATCTGACGCCCCGCAATGGCGCTTTTCACCACCGCCAGCCTAGCGTCCTGCGCTCGGGCGCCAAGCGACGCCTCAGCTGAACGCGTAGCGGATCGGCAGTTTCTTCGGGCCGTTGACGAAGTTGGCTTCCGAGAGCGCGGCCTGGCCGGCGAGTTCGACCGACTTCAGGCGCGGCAGCAGTTCCTCCCAGAGGATGCGCATCTCCAGCTTGGCCAGGTGCTGGCCCAGGCACACGTGGGCGCCGTAGCCGAAGGCCAGGTGCCGGTTCGGGCTGCGGTCCACGCGAAAGTCCATCGGATCGTCGAACACCGTCTCGTCGCGGTTGCCGGACGGATAGCAGAGCATGAACCAGTCGCCGGCCTTGAAGTCCCGGCCGCCGACGCTGACGTCGCGCGCGGCGCTGCGCATGAAGTGGCGCACCGGCGTCGTCCAGCGGATGGATTCGTCGACCAGGCCGGGGATGAGGGCGGGATCGTCACGCACCTTGGCCAACTCGTCGGGCCGCTCCGCCAGGGCCCACATGGCCCCGGCGGTCGAGGACGACGTTGTGTCGTGTCCCGCCGTGGCGATGATCACGTAGTACGACACCGCGTCGAAGGCCGAGATGCGCTGGCCGTCGATTTCGGCGTTGGCGATCACGCTGGCGACGTCCTCGCGCGGGTTCGCCCGGCGGTCCTCGGTCAGGGCGTTGAAGTAGTTGAAGAAGTCGGCCAGCACCGCCTGGATCGCCATGGCCCTGGCCTCGGGCGACTCGTCCTCCTGCTTGCGGCGCAGGTCCGGGTCGGTGGCGCCGAACAGCTCCTGGGTCAGCTGCAGCATGCGCGGCTCGTCCTCGGTCGGCACGCCGAGGATCTCCATGACCACGTGCAGCGGGTAATGCAGCGCCACCTCATTGACGAAGTCGCACTCCCCGCCCAGCGCCTCCATGCGCGCGACGACGCCCCGGGCGATCTCGCGGATGCGCGTCTCCAGCCGGCGCAGGTTCTGGGGCATGAACCACGCCTGGGTCAGGGCGCGGTATTTCATGTGGTCCGGCTCGTCCATCTGCACCAGGGTGTAGAGCAGCGGCCGCCCCTGAGCCCGGGCCGCCCGCCCCGCCTCGACCGCCTCGTGCGGCGCCAGGGTCGAGGGGAACTCGCCGTAGGGGAACAGAATGTTGTCCCGGCTGATCTCCAGGATGTCGGCGTGGCGCGTCACCACGTGGAACGGATCGAACCCCGGCAGCTCGGCCAGGGCGAACGGATCGTTCTTCCGCAGCCAGGCGAAGGCGTCGTAGAGCCTGGCCGGATCGGCGTGCGCCTTGGGATCGACGACGGTGGCGACGCACTCGGCGGTGGTGTGGGCCATGGTTCCTGCTCCCAAGGTCGCGAACGAGTCGCATCCGCGCCCATTTGACGTGGCGGCAGGCAACCGCCAAGCGAGACCTCAGAGCGCTTCCAGCTCGGCCCTGAAGCGCTTCCAGTTGTGCACGTAGCTCATGGCCCCCAGGCTCATGCGGGCGGCCTGCTCGGGCGACAGCTCGCGCACCACCCGGCCCGGCGAGCCCAGGATCATGGTGTTGTCCGGGTACTCCTTGCCCTCCGGGATCAGGGTCCCGGCGCCGACGAGGCAGTTCTTCCCGATTTTCGCGCCATTGAGCACGATCGCGCCGATGCCGATCAGGGCGCCGTCGCCGACGGTGCAGCCGTGCATCATCACCATGTGGCCGACGGTGACGTTGGCGCCGATGGTGAGCGGCGAGCCGGTGTCGGTGTGCAGCACCGAATTGTCCTGCACGTTGGAGTTCTCGCCGATGACGATGGGATCGTTGTCGCCGCGCAGCACCGCGCCGAACCAGACGCTGGCGTTCTTCTTCAGGATTACCTTGCCCAGCACAACGGCGTTCGGCGCGATCCAGTATTCGTCCGCCCCAGGAAACTCCGGAACGCGCTCGCCCAATTTATAGGCGCCCATCAGCATACCCCCTATTCTTTATTTCCATGGCTTGTTTAACGGATCAGAAACCACGCTAGGATCATTGTAGTTGGGCGATTCGAGGAGGCGAAAGCTTCTCGCATCCCACCGCGGGCGCCTTTGCCCGCGGCCTCCTCGTAGACGGAGAACCGGGTGTCGCGTGGGTTGTTCGGGCGGCCATCGGAGCCGCCCCTGATCCAGGAACTGGGGCCGCCGCCAGGTGCGGACCTGGGCCCGCCCCGCGCACCGTTTTCCTCAATTCGATCTTTCCAAGGGCGAGCCCACGCGGCGTCGCCCTTTTTCTTTGTCGGCAATGGAGGCTGTCCATGACCAAGCGAGCCCTCAAGAGACTGGTGCGCGAAGGCGCTTTCGACCCCGCCCAGTTCGACGACGACGCCAAGGTGCGTCGCCTGCCCATGGCTCGCGGCTGGAACCCCATGCCCCACAACGACGAACGCGACCAGGGCTATCTGAAGACGATCAAGCCCAAGTCCGACGGCCAGGCGGCGCTGATCGAGGCCATCGACCGCAGGAGCCTGGTGCTCGCCCTCGGCCCCGCCGGCACCGGCAAGACCTACCTCGCCATCGCCAAGGCCGTGGAGGCGCTCGAGGCCGGCCGCGTCGGGCGCATCGTGCTCTCGCGCCCCGCCGTCGAGGCCGGCGAGTCGATCGGCTTCCTGCCGGGCGAGATGGAGGACAAGCTCGCGCCGTATCTGCGCCCGCTCTACGACGCCCTCTCCGACCGCCTGTCGATGAAGCGCGTCCGGGCCCTGATCCAGGAAGGCGCCATCGAGATCGCCCCGGTCGGCTTCATGCGCGGGCGCACGCTCAACAACGCCTTCGTGGTCATCGACGAGGCGCAGAACTGCACCTACGTGCAGCTGAAGATGCTGCTGACCCGCCTGGGCTGGTCGTCGACCATGGTGGTCACGGGCGACCCGGGCCAGTCGGACCTGCTGCCCGAGCTCTCCGGCCTGGCCGACGTCGCCGACAGGCTGTCGGCCGCGCCGAACATCGCCGTCGTCCGCCTCGAGGACCGCGACATCGTCCGCCATCCGCTGGTGGCCGAGATGCTGACCATGCTCTGACCCGGGCCGGGGACAGGATCCACGATCCTGTCCCCTCGCCTTGCGGCTTGCGGAGCCGGCTGCGCTCTACGATAGTGGACGTATGTCCACCATCCTAGACGAAGCCGATCGCCTCGCCCAACGGCTGCGCCTGGAGCGCGACGAACGCGGCTGGTCTCTGAACGACCTCGCCGAGCGGTCGGGCGTGTCGCGCGCGATGATCAGCAAGATCGAGCGCGGCGAGGCGAGCCCCACCGCCGCCCTGCTCGTGCGCCTGGCCACGGCCTTCGACCTGACCCTGGCGACGCTGCTGCTGCGTGCGGAGGCCGACGCGGGGCGCGTGCGGCGCGCCGCCGACCAGCCGCTGTGGCGCGACCCGGCCAGCGGCTACGTGCGCCGCCAGGTCTTCGCCGGCCCGGCTTCGCCGATCGAGCTGACCGAGGTGGAGCTGCCGCCCGGCGCGCGCGTGGACTTCCCGGCCTCCTCCTACGCCTTCATCCGCCAGGTGGTCTGGGTCATCGCCGGCGACCTCGTCATCCACGAGGGGCCCGAGCGCACCGAGCTTTGCGCCGGCGACGCCTACGCCTTCGGCGAGCCGGCCGACTCCGCGTTCGAGAACGCTGCCTGCGCCCCCTGCCGCTACCTCGTCGCCCTCAGCCGCCGGTGAACCCATGCCCTTCGACATCCGCCCCCTGGCGCCCGACGACGCGACCGTCGATGCGCTCGCGCAGATCCTCATCGACACCGTCGCGGCCGGCGGATCGGTGCACTTCATGCATCCGGTCGGACGCGACGAGGCCGCCGGCTACTGGCGCGAGGCCTTGGCGGACGCGGCCAGGGGCGGACGCATCGTGCTGGGCGCCTTCGAGGACGGCGCGCTGAAGGGCACGGTCACGCTCTGGCTCGACACCCCGCCCAACCAGCCGTTCCGCGGCGAGATCTGGAAGCTGATGACCGCGCCCGCCGCGCGCGGACGCGGCGTCGCCAGCGCCCTGATGGCCGAGGCCGAGCGCCTGGCCGCCGTCCATGGCCGCATCCTCCTGAACCTCGACACCGCCGTCGAGGGCGGCGCGGCCTCGCTCTACGAACGCCTGGGTTGGCGCAAGGCCGGCGAAATACCGGATTACGCGTACAAACCCCATGGCGGAACCGTGGGCACTGCGATTTACTTCAAGCGCCTGCCGCCGCGCATCGCCCCGGCGGCCTGAGCCAGTCGGAGGCGCGCATGAGAGTGGTGAAGATCCTGGTCGGCCTGGCGCTCGCGGCCCCGCTGGGGGCCTGCATCCTGCCCGCCCACGAGGAGAATGCGGCCCTGAAGGCGCCCCGGCCGGCGGCCCCGCCCCAGGCTCTGCTCGCCTACGCCTCGCCGAGCAACGACTATCCGACCGTGGGCGGGAACACCGTGAGAGGCGAGATCGCCATGCCGGCGGCGCCAATGGCGCCTCCGGTCACGCCGCCGTCGCGGTGACGAGCTGCGTCAGCCGCGCCGCCCGCGCCGCGGCAGCCGGATCGTCAGGCGCCCGTCGCTGAGGCTGGCGAGCGCGTGCGTCGCATCGACGTCGATCGGCAGGTCGACGCTGACCAGATAGCCGTCGGGCAGCGGCCGCACCGAGGCGGCGGTCTCGATGGGCCGCGCCGGGTCGCCGCGCAGAAGCTCCGCCCAGAGGCCCGCGAAGGCGGCGTCCACGCCTTCCGCCTCGGGCGCGACGGCCGGCGCCGCGTCATGGCGTTCGTAGCAGGGCTCGCCGGCGTCCCGCTCGCTCCGGGTCTCGGCGACAAACTCACACATCGGCCGCACTCCCGGCGGCTGCACGATTCCAGCCGCTCGAGCGGACACATGCGTCCGCAAGCCGCTTCTCGCCAGAGGCCAGACGCAAGGTTTCACGCTTTTCGTCGGCCGGTGTGGCGGCAAGGTCTCTATTGTTAGCAGCGCTTTCCAGAAGTCCTGGGCCTGCGTGAACTTTCCGTAAGAAGACGGCGTTGCCGGCACAAGATTTCGCGCCGGAAACGACGCCCGACAACCTTGGCCCGACGATCTGCACCTCGAGTCGGACCGCTGACCGCTTGGTCCGCGGCGGCCGTCCAGGATCGCCGCGAAGCTTCGATCGCGGCGCCCGCCCTCGCCTTCGCGTACGGCCGCGTCTAGAGAGGCGCCCATGACCGAAGAGGCCGTCCAGATCGTCGCCCGCGGCCCCAGGGCCGAAGCCGAAGCCGCCGCCGCCGCCATCGACGCCGATCCGGCGCTGGAGGGGGCCACCTACTCCATCCTGGAAGAGGACGAGGACCGCAACGTCTGGCGTATCGACGCCTTCCCGACCACGGACGAGGAGGCCCAGGCCCTTTCGGCGCGGCTAGCTGGCTTCGCCCTGAAGGTGGTCGTCGAGAAGCTGGCCGACGCCGACTGGCTGGCCATGGCGCTCTCGGGCCTGCCGCCGGTGCGCGCGGGGCGCTTCTTCGTCTACGGCGTGCACGACCGCGGCCGCGCGCCGCCCAACACCGTGAACCTCAGGATCGAGGCGGGCGCCGCCTTCGGCACCGGACACCACGGCACCACGGTGGGCTGCCTGCTGGCCTACGACGCGCTTCTGAAGCGGCGCGCGTTCGGCCGCGTGCTGGACGTCGGCGCAGGCACCGGGGTCCTCGCCATCGCCGCGGCGCGGACCGGCGCGCGCACGGCCGTCGGCACCGACATCGACAGGGTCTCGGTGCGCATCGCCCGCGAGAACGCGGCCCTGAATGGCGCGCGCGTGCGCTTCGTCCACGCCTCGGGCCTCGCCCACCGCGCCGTCGCCGAGCGCGCGCCCTACGACCTGGTGTTCGCCAACATCCTCGCCCGCCCGCTGGTGTTCCTGGCCCAGGACATCCGCCACGCCCTGAAGCCGGGCGGGACGGCGATCCTGTCGGGTCTCCTGCGCAGCCAGGCCCGGTTCGTCTTCGCCGCCTACCGGGCCCGCGGCTTCCGCCTCGAGCGGCGGCTGAACCGCGACGCCTGGTCGACCCTGGTCCTCCAGCGCGGCTGACGAATCCGGAACCGGCGCCGTCAGGGCGCGTTTGTGGCGCCGAGGAACCTTCAGGAGGCGCTCGTGGCCAACGTCGATCCGAACCTTCCGCCGACCGAGTACGAGGTGCGCCGCGCCTCGCGGTCCAACGCCACCGCATGGTGGGTCGCCGGCCTGGTGGCGGTGGTCGCCATCGTCGCCGTGGTGTTCATGGTGACGAGCCAGCCCGCCGGCCCGACGGCCGATCAGGTCACCGCCGCCGCGGACCAGGCGAGGGCCGAGGGCATGGCCCAGGGCGCCGCCGCGGTCCAGTCGGCCGAGGCCAACGCCCAGCTGGCCGCACAGTCCGCCCAGTCAGCGGCCCAGTCGGAAGCCGACCGCGCCGCCGCCGCGCGCGCCCAGGCCGAGGCCGCGGCCGACCGCGCCACCGCCCGCAGCGCTTCGGACCAGGGCCGCGACGCGTCCGACACCGCCCCGGCCGCCGACGGCCCGCAGGCGCCGCAGCAATAGGGGTCGCCATCGCCAGCAGGCGCTTTGCGTCGGCGCGCGCGGCGTCCTAAATGCGCGGCATGCGTCAGACCTTCGATGAATCCACCGATCCGTCCTTCGGGCCCCGTCACACGCCCCTGATCCGCCGCGCCATGGCCGAGCAGGGGCTGGACGGCTTCCTGATCCCGCACGAGGACGAGCACCAGAACGAGTACCTGCCGGCGGCCAACGACCGCCTCGCCTGGGCGACCGGCTTCACCGGCTCGGCCGGGGCGGCCGTGATCCTGAAGGACAAGGCGGCGATCTTCGTCGACGGCCGCTACACCCTGCAGGTGCGCGACCAGGTCGACACCGGCGTCTACGAGGTGCGCGACCTCGTCGAGGGCGGCGTGCCGGCCTATCTGCAGGAAGCCGCGAAGCCCGGCATGGCCATCGGCTACGACGCGCGCCTGCACAGCCCCGAGGCGCTGGAGCGCCTGCGCGCTGCGGCCGCCAAGGCCGGCGCGGCGCTGAGGCCGGTCGAGGTCAATCCGCTCGACGCCGCCTGGGGCCAGGCCCGCCCGGCCCAGCCCAAGGCCCCGGTCAGCCCGCACCCGCTCGACTACGCCGGCGAGGACTCGGCCTCCAAGCGCGCGCGGGTCGGCGCCAGCCTCAAGGACCAGGGGGCCGACGCGGCGCTGATCACCGCCCCCGCCTCGATCGCCTGGCTGTTCAACGTCCGCGGCGGCGACGTCATCCGCTCGCCCCTGCCGCTGGCCCAGGCGGTGCTGAACGAGGACGGCACGGCGCGCCTGTTCCTCGACCCGGACAAGGTGACGCCCGACCTGCCGGCCTGGCTCGGCAACCAGGTCAGCCTGGAGACGCCCGAGGCCCTGGCCGGCGCCCTTGGCGACCTGAAGGGCAAGCGGGTGCTGGTCGACGCCGGCCAGTCCTCGGCCTGGTACTTCGACACCCTGGGCGAGGCCGGCGCCGACGTCGTG
This sequence comes from Caulobacteraceae bacterium, assembly GCA_035549595.1. GTDB lineage: Bacteria > Pseudomonadota > Alphaproteobacteria > Caulobacterales > Caulobacteraceae > Acaudatibacter. Next base: position 2,410 of record DASZQQ010000579.1, on the reverse strand, counting down.
CGCGCGGCCGACCCGTGCGCCCTGCCCCGCGCGTGCAAGAACCCGGTCGAGGTCGAGGGGGCGCGGCGCGCCCACGCCCGCGACGGCGCCGCGCTCAGCCGCTTCCTGCACTGGGTCGCCACCGAGGCCCAGGAGAGCCTGCCGGACGAGGTCGAGGTCGTCTCGAAGCTGGAGGCCCTCCGCGAGGCCACCGGCGCCCTGAAGGACCTGTCGTTCGACACCATCGCCGGCGCCGGCTCCAACGGCGCCATCGTCCACTACCGGCCGACGCTGCGCCTCAACAAGCGCACCGAGAAGGGCTCGCTGCTGCTGGTCGACTCCGGCGCCCAGTACCTGGACGGCACCACCGACGTCACCCGCACCGTCGCCATCGGCGAGCCGACGCGCGAGATGATGCAGCGCTTCACCCTGGTGCTGAAGGGCAACCTGGCGCTCGCCCGCGTGCGCTTCCCGGCCGGGACCACGGGCTCGGCGCTGGACGTCCTGGCGCGCCTGCCGCTGTGGATGGCCGGGCTCGACTTCGACCACGGCACCGGCCACGGCGTCGGCTCGTACCTGGGCGTGCACGAGGGCCCGCACCGGATCTCCAAGCTGCCCAACAGCGTCGCCCTGAAGCCGGGCATGATCGTCTCCAACGAGCCCGGCTACTACAAGGAAGGCGCCTACGGCATCCGCATCGAGAACCTGCAGGTGGTCACCGAGGCGGCCCCGATCGACGGCGGCGAGCGGCCGATGCTGGGCTTCGAGACCCTGACCCTGGCCCCGATCGACCGGCGCCTGATCGCGGTCGACCTGCTGTCGGACGAGGAACGCGCCCAGATGGACGCCTACCACGCCCGCGTCCTCGCCGTGGTCGGCCCCAAGGTCCCCCCCGACACCGCCGCCTGGCTCGCCGAGGCCTGCTCCCCGCTCTGATGTCCCCCCAACACTTTGGGAGATAAGGAACTACGATCTGGCCTGCACCAGACCGCGCATGCGGGCGTTGTCGGTTTCGATCTGGCGGATCAGGGCCTGGAAGCGCGGGTCGTCCTTCAGGGGCGCCAGCTCAGGGTAGGCGTCGAGGCGGATCCAGACGTCGATGTCCCAGAGGTTGCGATAGCCCTGGGCGACGGCGGTCTTGAACTCGGCCAGCGCCTGCTCCTTCTGGCCCAGCATGGCGAGGGCCCCCACGCGCGGCAGGGCGACCCGGTGCGACTGGCGCACGCCGGGCCTGGGCGCCGTGGCCGCCAGCATCGCGGCCAGCACGCGCCGCGCCTGGGCCCTGTCGCCCATGCGGTCGAGCACATAGGCGGCGCTGACGGCCTCGTGCGCCATCGACGAATCGACCACCGGATCGGGCGCGAACAGGTCCGGCGCCATCTGCAGGCCGACGCGCCTGGCCTTCTCCAGGTCGCCCGACATCAGAGCCAGGTCGCCGATGGCGCTCGCCCAGACGGGGTCGTGGTCCTCGGCGTAGCGCGCCTCGACGAAGGCCAGGGCGCCGGCGTAGTCGGCCGCCGCGACCTTGCGGATCGCCTCGGCGATCTTCGGCGCCACCGGCGGGGCGGTCATGGCGGCCAGGGTGGCGTTGTAGCGGTCGGTCATGCCGAGGTTGAGGTAGAGGTTGGCCAGTTCCAGGCTGGCCGACGGATCGGTGCCCGGCGCGGCCGCGGCCCTCAGCCAGGGCTCGGCCTCGTCCAGCTTGCCCTCCTCGACCAGCGTCCCGCCGAGTTCCTGCTTGGCGTCGACGAAGTCGGGGAACAGTTCGACCACCGAGCGGTAGCGGCGCTCGGCCTCGTCGTAGCGGCCGAGGTTCGCCGAGGTCCCCGCCAGCAGCATCAGGGCGACGCGGTTCAACGGGTCGATGGTCGTGGCGCGCTGCAGCAACCCTTGCGCCTCGTCCGGCTGGCGGCGCTTGATCAGGAAGTTGGCGTAGCCGGTCAGGACGTCCGGGTCGCGCGGCGCCAGCCGGGCCGCGGCGGCGTAGGCCTGGCCGGCCTCGGCCACGCAGGCCTGGTCGGCCATGCGGATGGTCCGGATCACGCAGCGCATGCCCCTGGCGACATAGGCCTCCGACGAGCGCGGGTTCAGCGCCAGCGCCCGGTCGATGGCGGCCTTGGACTCCGCGTCGGCCTTGTTGAAGTCGAGCGCCAGGTAGTTCTGCGCCAGCAGCATCGTGGACTGGGCGTAGCCGGCGAGCACCGAGGCGTCGACGTCGCCGTTGTCGATCAGGCGGGCGTAGGTCTTGCGCGCCGCGGTCAGCTCTTCCAGCCCCAGCGAGCGGACCTGGGCGCGGGCGACCAGAGCGGCGCTGTAGGCGTCCGGGTCGAGCGGCTTCTCGGCCGCCGCCGGCGCCATGGCCAGCTTGGCCTGCAGCACGCCCGCCACCTTGCCGGCGATCTCGCTCTGGATGGCGAAGGCGTCGTCCATG
>DASZQQ010000578.1:0-2138 GCA_035549595.1 Caulobacteraceae bacterium | reverse complement strand
GGCGCAGTCTGCCGCCGCAAAAGCGGTGCGGCGGGCTGCGCCTTGGTCTAGCCTTGCGTCGTGGGGACCTGGCCGCTGCAACGGGGCGAGAACGAGCGCACCATGGACAAGACCGCGGACGTCGCCGCCGAACCCGTCCCCGTCCGGCGTCCGTCGAAGAAGGCCCAGCAGGCGTCGCAGACCCGCGAGCGCATCCTCGACGTGGCCGAGGACCTGTTCGGCCGGCACGGCTACTACGGCGTGACGATCCGCGAGGTGGCGACCGCCACCGGCGTCGATACGGCGCTGCTCTACTACTACTTCAAGAACAAGCAGGACCTGTTCGACGCGGTGTTCCTGCGGCGCGCGGAGGTGGTCAACCGCGAGCGCCTGGACGCCATGGCCGCCTACGAACGCGACCACGCCGGCGCCCTGACGCCCGAGGGGGTGATCGCGGCGTTCCTCGACCCGGTGCTGGAGCGCACCGCGAAGGGCGGGGCTGGTTGGCGCAGCTACTTCGCCATCGTCGCCCAGGCCAACAGCACCCCGGTGTGGGGCAGCGCGGTCATGGCGCGCTACTTCGACCCCGTGATCCAGCGGCTGATCGAGCTGATGCAGAAGGCTTTGCCGCAGGCGCGGCGCGAGGACCTCTACTGGGCCTACCACAATCTCTCCGGGTCGCTGACCCTGACCCTGGCCGCCACCGGCCGGCTGGACACCCTCTCCGGCGGCGCCTGCAGCTCCTCGGACATCCCGGCGCTTCGGCCGCGCATGATCGCCTATGCGGCGGCGGGCTTCCGCGCCGTGTGCGTCGCCTGATCAAGCGCCCTCGGGTGGGGGCGAAGCAGGCGGCGACCGGCGCAGGCGGAAGAAGGCGGCGCTGTCGGCGTTGAGCCGCCGGGCGAGGATGGCGCCGGCCACCAGCAGGGCGCCGACGGCCAGGAACGAGCCGGCGCGCACGGCGCCGTCCAGCCGCGACATGTCGAACAGCAGCACCTTCAGCACGGTGCCGATCAGGACGACGAGGCCGCACCAGCGCAGGGTCACGTCGCGGCGGACGCCGCCCGCCACCAGCACCGCCAGGCCGAACAGGGCCCAGGTCGCCGAGAAGGTCCAGGTCTCGGCGCCGGCCGCGCGGACGGGCGCGCGCATCGCCTCGCCGTGGAACAGCCAGCGCACCAGCAGGGTCGTCAGCACGAAGAGGTCGGCCACGCCGGCTCCGGTCGCGGCCTGGGGCGAGGCCGGCCAGCCGTCCCTCCGCGCGGAGGCGGCCAGGGCGAAGGTGGCCCCGGCGCCCAGCGCGATCGTCGCGAAGATCGCCGCCGCCTCGCCCGGCCCGTCCAGCGGATCGGCGATCGGCCCCCACCAGGGGCTGGCGTGCAGGCAGAGGGCGAGGGTGGCGAGGCCGAGGGCGACCCAGGCGAACGGCTGGGCGATGGCGGCGAGGTAGCCGGCGGCGCTGGCGCGCGCGTCGCGGCGGCGCTTGAGCCAGGCGAGACCGAGGGCGGCCAGAAGCAACACCACGCCGAAGCCGGCGCCCTCGGGGCGCTCGACGATGCCTGAGCGCAGGTCCGGGCCGTGCGCAAGGCGCCGAATCTCCAGCATCGCCCAGATCAGGCCCGAGCCGAACGCGGCCACGGCCGCCAGGCGCGCCCCGACCGCCGTGACCGGCAGGGTGCGCACGGCGATCACCGCCAGCAGCAGGGCGGGGGCGAGGTAGTCGAGCGCCAGGGTGTCGAACAGCGGCGGGCCGGCTGGGGCCTCCCCGAAGCCCCACCACGGGTTCAGGATCAGGCCCTGGACCAAGAGGCCCTGCACGGCCCCGAGCGCGACGACCACGATCAGCCGCCAGCGGCCGATGCGCCCGTGCGTCTCCACCGCCCGGAACGCCAGCATCAGGCCGACCGCGAGCAGCAGGTCGGTGCGCAGCGCGGCCTCCAGCAGTGGCCGCCCGCCCGGCGCCGCGGCGGGGCCGGCGAGCAGGCTGTGCAGGACGAGGAAGGCGCCGGTCAGCGCGCTGGCGAGCGCGGCCGTGGCCAGGGCCTCGGCGCTGACCGGGGCGATCCGGCGTTGCAGGCGCGCGCCGGCGAAGGAGACCAGGGCGGCTATGCCGGCGACCGCGGCCAGCAGCGGCGCCTGGAGCCGGTGCGACAGCACTT
>DASZQQ010000577.1:0-3522 GCA_035549595.1 Caulobacteraceae bacterium | reverse complement strand
GCCGCCCCATGGCTGAGGCGCCGGACGGCTACGAACTCCTGCTCGGCGAGGCCGAGGTCGCCGCCCGGGTCGAGGATCTGGCCCGGCGCCTGGCCCCGCGGGTCGACGACGACACCGTCGCCGTCTGCCTGCTGACGGGCGGGCTCTGGTTCGCCAGCGACCTCACCCGCGCCCTGGCCCGCCTCGGCCGCTACGTCGCCTTCGACGCCCTGTGGCTGGCCTCCTACGGCGACGCCCGCGCCAGCCTCGGCCGCTGCGAGGTGCGCGCCGACCTGCAGCGGCCGCTGAACGGGCGCAAGGCCCTGGTGCTGGACGACGTCATCGACACCGGCCTCTCCCTGGGCGAGGCCGCCCGGCTGGTGCGCGACGCGGGCGCGGCCGAGGTGATCACCGCCGTCTTCGCGCGAAAGCCCTGGCCGACGCCCCGCGCCCTGGAACCCGACTTCGCCGCCTGGGACGCCCCGGCCCGCTTCCTCGTCGGCTACGGCATGGACGCCGCCGGCCGCATGCGCGGCCTCCCCTGCATCGCCGCCGCGGACTGAGTTAGCGCCTGCGGCCGGGCGTTGATCGGCCGAAGGCCGCCTTCACCACAGGGGACACAGAGGTTCACAGAGGAGCACGGAGGTCGACACTGCTCCGGCCCCCTCTGTGCCCCTCTGTGAACCTCTGTGTCCTCTGTGGTCAAATCGGGCGTTCGCCCACGCACCGGCCCCGGGCGTTGGGGCGCGAAGGATTTGACGGAATTGTCAAAACGGGCCTTGGTGACACATTTTTAACCTCGATATCGCCGGTTTGCCGGAAAATTCTTCGACGTTGCAGTGCAAAAGAAATCTGTTGCGTTCCTGAACGTGAATCACCAATCTGCGCCATGGCGTCGATCTGAGCGGCGATAAGATCGTCGGCGGCGCCGGGGGACCGCACCGGAAGAGGTTCGCTTCGCAACTTCCTTCTGGAGATTTTCCGATGATCCGCATTCTCGGCCTGGCGGCCGCCGTCGCCGCCCTGTCGACCCTCGCCCAGGCGCAGGGCATCACCGTCCACGTCGCGGGCAAGGACGCGGCCGCCGTCCACCACGACATCCGCGTCGCCGCCTACCGCGTCTGCCACGAAGAGCTCGGCGATTCGATGCTGGCGGAGTACGCCATGGGCTCGTGCGTCGAGCACAGCGTGGCCCGCGCCGAAGCGCAGCTGAAGACCGAGGTGGCCTCCACCGCCGGCGACCACGCCCGCGACGTCGCCGCCAGCACCCACTAACGCGCCTTCGGATCCCTCGGGATCGGGCGGGATCAGAGCCAGGGGGCCATCGGCTCCCTGGCCAGCATCTCCTCGTAGGTCGGGCGCGGGCGGACCACCGCGAACTCGGCCCCCCTGACCAGCACCTCCGGAACCAGCGGCCGGCTGTTGTACTCGCTGGACATCGCCGCGCCGTAGGCCCCGGCCGACATGAAGGCGACGAGGTCGCCGGCCTTCAGCGGCGGCAGCAGGCGGTCGCGGGTGAAGGTGTCGCCCGTCTCGCAGATCGGCCCGACGACGTCGTAGGCCACCGCCTCGCCTTCGCGCGGGCGCACCGGGCGGATGTCGTGGAAGGCGTCGTACATCGCCGGCCGGATCAGGTCGTTCATGCCCGCGTCCAGCACCAGGAACCGGCGCCCGTCCGGCCGCGCGTTGACGTGCAGCACGCGCGCCAGCAGCACCCCGGCGTTGGCCACGATCACCCGGCCCGGCTCGAACGCCAGCTGTACGCCCAGGCCCGCGACCGTGCGCGCCAGCATCGCCGCATAGTCCTCCGGCGAGGGCGGGTCGGGCTGGTGGAAATAGGGCACGCCCAGGCCCCCGCCGAGGTCCAGCCGCTCGACCGACAGACCCTCGGCGCGGATGCGCTCGACGAGGGCGCGCATCTTGCCGAACGCGTCTTCCATCGGCGCCAGGTCGGTGATCTGGCTGCCGATGTGGCAGGCGACGCCGACGGGGCGCACCGAGCCCATGTTGGCCGCGCGCGCGTAGAGCCGCTCGGCCTCGGCGATGGAGACGCCGAACTTGTTCTCCGCCTTGCCGGTCGAGATCTTGGCGTGGCCGCCGGCGCCGACGTCGGGGTTGACGCGGATCGCGATCGCCGGCCGGGCGCCGCGGCCGGCGGCGACTTTGGCCAGCAGCTCCAGCTCCGGCTCGGACTCGACGTTGATCTCGGCGACGCCGGCGTCGATGGCGAAGGCGAGCTCGGCGGCCGTCTTGCCGACGCCGGAGAAGACGATGCGGTCGGCGGGGACGCCGGCGGCCAGCGCGCGCCGGATCTCGCCCTCGGACACCGTGTCGGCGCCGGCCCCCTGCCTCGCCAGCGTCGAGAGCACCGAGAGGTTGGAGTTGGCCTTCACCGCATAGGCGATCAGCGGCTCGCCGAGGTCCGGGTAGGCGCGGATGGCGTCGCGGAAGACCTGGAAGTGCCGCTCCAGGGTCGCCGTGGAATAGACGTAGGCGGGCGTGCCGACGGCGTCCGCAATGCGCTCGAGCGGCACGTCCTCGCAGGCGAGCGCGCCGTCCTTCAGGTCGAAGTGGTTCATTGCGGCGTGGGCGGGGGCGGCGGCGTCGTCGCCGGAGAGCCGGTGGTCTCGGAGTGGCCGCTCACGTCGCCCGGCTGGGGCTGCGCCGCCGGGGCGCCCTGCTGCTGCTGGCGCGCCTTTGCCTCGGCCTCGGCCTTCTGCTGCGCCTCGTACTCGGCCTTGGCCTTGGCGCCCCACATCGGCGCCGGCCGCTCCAGCGTCCCGACCTTGCCGCAGCCGGTCAGCGCCAGGGCCGCGGCGCCGGCGAGGATCAGGGGAAGGCGGCTCATCGAAGGATCTCCTGCCAGCGGGCGACCTGGGCGCGCACCTGAGACGGCGCCGTGCCGCCGTAGCTGACGCGGCTGGCGGCCGAGGCGGCCGGGGTCAGCACCTCGTAGACGCCCTCGCCGATGCGCGGGTCAAGCGCCTTGAGATCGGCCAGCGGCAGGTCGGCCAGGTCCACCCCCTTGGCCTCGGCGGCCTTCACCGCCGCGCCCGTCAGGTGGTGGGCCTCGCGGAACGGCAGGCCCAGGGTGCGCACCAGCCAGTCGGCGAAGTCGGTGGCGGTGGCGAAGCCGGCCCCGGCGGCGGCGGCCATGGCCTCGGCTCGCGGCTCCAGGTCGCGCACCATGCCGGCGGTGGCCAGAAGGCACAGCTCCAGGGCGTCGAAGGCCTCGAACAGGGGGACCTTGTCCTCCTGCATGTCCTTGCCGTAGGCCAGCGGCAGGCCCTTCATGGTCATGGTCAGGCTGGTCAGGGCCCCCAGGATGCGCCCGGCCTTGCCGCGCACCAGCTCGGCCGCGTCCGGGTTCTTCTTCTGCGGCATGATCGACGAGCCGGTGGTGAAGGCGTCCGTGAGCCGGATGAAGCCGAACTGCGGCGTCATCCACAGCACGATCTCCTCGGCCAGGCGCGACAGGTGCGTGGCGCAGATGCTGGCCGCGGCCAGGGCCTCCAGGGCGAAGTCGCGCGACGAGACGCTGTC
>DASZQQ010000576.1:0-2251 GCA_035549595.1 Caulobacteraceae bacterium | reverse complement strand
GCAGCCAGTTGGCCTGGGCGTCCAGCACGGGCTTGGCGTCCGGCCGGAGCGTGAAGCTGTCCAGGTCGAAGTAGACCAGCTCGCCGGCGTTGATGACGAAATCCTGCACCGAGCCGGGCACGACGCCGGGGGCCTGCTGCTGAGTGATGCCGCCGTAGCCCGGCGCCGTCGACGGCGGAGCCTCGCTCTCCGGCGCGCGGCTGGGCGCCACCGGTCCGGCCGGCTTCGGCGTCGAGGCGCAGGCCGCGAGCACGCTCGCGCCGGCCACGACCAGGGCCAGTCTCAGGGCCGGATGGGATTTCGAACGCATCGCCTACTCCTTGGAAGGTTCAGGTTGTCAGACAGAGTTTATCGACGCCCCTGGGCCCCGTGACCATCCCGTCCGGGGCCTGATCTTGCACTTTCGCCGCCATCGTGGCGCCAAGACCTCTCATTCCTTTGTCAGTTCAGCAACGGGGACCACGCCGGATCGGAGGCGGAAAGCGGATAGGGCGCTTCTCCGCTCACCCGTCCGGTGACGTCGACCGTCCACAGGCGCGAGCCGCCGCCGCGGCTCTCGCGCGAGAACATCAGCACCCGGCTGTTCGGCGCCCAGGTCGGCCCCTCGTCGAGGTAGCTCGAGGTCAGGATGCGCTCGTCCGAGCCGTCGGCCTTCATCACCCCGATGTGGAACTGGCCGCCGTCCTGGCGCGTGAAGGCGATCAGCTTGCCGTCCGGGCTCCACACCGGCGCCGTGTAGCGGCCAGGGCCGAACGAGATGCGATGGGCGTTCGAGCCGTCCGCGTTCATCACGTAGAGCTCGGGCGTGCCGCTGCGGTCGGAGTTGAACACCATCTGGCCGCCGTCGGGCGAGAACGACGGCGAGGTGTCGATCGCCGGGTCCGTGGTCAGGCGCGTGGTGGCGTGGCTGCCCAGGTCCATCACGTAGATGTCGCTGTTGCCGCCCTTCTCGACCGAGAAGGCGACCTTGCGGCCGTCGGGCGAGAAGCGGGGCGCGAAGACCATGCCCGGATAGTGGCCGAGGGCCTCCTGACGGCCGGTCTCGATGTTGAACAGATAGATGCTGGCGCCCGTGGGCCTGAGCGCCATGAAGGTGATCTCCTGGCTGTTGGCCGAGAACCGGGGCGTGAAGACCATGTATGAGCCATCGGTCAGGTAACTGGGATTGGCCCCGTCCTGATCCATGATCGCCAGGCGCCGGATGCGCTTGGCCTTGGGCCCGCTCTCGGCGACGAACACCACGCGGGTGTCGAAGTAGCCCTTCGCGCCCGTCAGGCGCTCGTAGACCGCGTCCGAGATCTTGTGCGCGATCCGCCGCCAGTTGTCCTGGCTGGCGGTGAACTGCAGGCCCAGCAGCTGCTCGCCGGCGTAGACGTCCCACAGCCGGAAATCGACCTTCAGCCGGCCGTCGGCCATGGTCGAGACCTGGCCGGTGAGCAGGGCCTGGGCGCTGATCTGCTTCCACTGGTCGAAGTGCGGCTGGACGTTGACGTCCAGGTTCCGCTCGAGGAACCCGTTCGGGTCAAGCGGCCGGAACAGGCCCGAGCGGCCGAGGTCGTTGGTGATGACCTGGCTGATCTGCGGACCGTAGCCGGCGCCGAAGGCGGGAATCGCGATCGGCAGCGGCTGGACGACGCCCTGGTTGACGTCGACGACGATGTCGGCGCGCGCGGGGGCCGCCAAACCGAGGCTGATGCCGAAGGCGAGGGCCGCCGCGGCCAGGGCGGCGGCCAGGGTGTTCAGGCGCAATGCGGTCGTCATCGGTTGGCGCACACGTCCTTGGCGTTGAAATTGACGGTGATCTTCTGCCCCTGGAACTGGGCTGCATAGGGCTCGACCTGGTGCACGGCGCTGATCGCCCGGTGCGCGGCCGCGTAGACCACCGGATCGCTGGAATTCTCGGCCCCGCCGGCGGAGACCGCGCCGCGCACCCGCCCGTCGGTCCCGACCCAGTAGCTGACCTTCAGTTTCACGTCGGCGCCGCCTTCGGCGCTGCAGTTGGGGTTCCAGAGCCGGCCGAGCAGCTGCTGCAGCCCCTCAAGCTCGCTCTGCGAGACACCCTGGCCGGCGTCGACGCGGGCGTTGAGGTCGGTCTCCGCCCGGGTGGGGCCGCGCGGGGCGCTCGAGGGCCTGGGCGGCGCCGTGCGGGCGGCCTTGGCGATCGTCTGCTGCAGCGAGTTCCAGTCGAAGCTCTGCCTGGCGGGCGTCGGCGGCGCGGGCTTGACCGGCTGCTTGGCCGGCGTCGGCGAGG
>DASZQQ010000575.1:0-14257 GCA_035549595.1 Caulobacteraceae bacterium | reverse complement strand
TCGTGGCTTCAGTGCAGCGTAACGAGCGGTGGGCCCCAAGGCCCGCCGCGGCAAATTTCAGGAAGGGGAAGGAGGTGAATTGTGAAATGGCTCAACATGAAAAGGTGGTCGAGTACCTGACCCAAAGCAGTCCACTGCTTTCCGAAGCAGCGGCCCTGCTGGCGGAGACGTCGCTTCCAGCGGTCGGTCTCCCCGGAACCGACCCGGAGCGCGAGGTTAGCGCGACCCAAGGCGCCACGGTGAAACTCCGCGGCGATCAAGTCGCCCTCGCCGACCTGGTGACCAATCAGGCGCCAGTCATCTCCGAAGCGGCTCCAGACCTGGCGCTTGCGGCTCCAGACGTGACGGTCGCCGCGGCCGCCTAGCCCCGATTCCGGGATTGGAATCACCAGATGCCCTGGACCCAGATGCCCTGGACCTGATGCCCTGCAGAGCGCCAAGCTCTCCCCGTGGCGGCGTCGCCGCCATGGGGTAGGGCGCCTTGGGGCCGGCGGCAGCGGCCGCCAAGGCGGGTACGCGCCACCTCGTTTTTCTCTCCCCTCTGCGGGCGATGCGCTTTAAGGACTTCGCCCGTCATGACTGCTTCTAAATCCGAATGGCGGATCGGCGTCGCCGGCCTGGGCACGGTCGGCGGAGGCCTGCTGAACTTCCTCGCCGATCACCCCGGGTTCGCCCCTGCGGGCGCGAGCGCGCGCGTCACCGGCGTTTCGGCCCGCTCGCGCAGCCGGCCAAGGCCGTTCGACATCTCGAACCTGGCCTGGTTCGACGATCCGGTGGCGCTCGCCGCCTCGCCCGAGAACGACCTCTTCGTCGAGCTGATCGGCGGCTCGGACGGTCCGGCCAAGGCCGCCGTCGAGACCGCGCTTCGCGCCGGCAAGCCGGTGGTGACGGCTAACAAGGCCCTGATCGCCGAGCACGGCGCGGAGCTGGCGGCGCTGGCCGAGGAGAAGGGGGCGCCGCTGCTGTTCGAAGCGGCGGTCATGGGCGGCACGCCGGCCGTGAAGATGCTGCGCGAGGCCATGGTCGGCGACGAGGTCGTCTCGGTGGCCGGCATCCTGAACGGCACCTGCAATTACATCCTGACCGAGATGGAGGCCTCGGGCCGCTCGTTCGCCGAGGTGCTGGCCGAGGCCCAGCGCCTGGGCTACGCCGAGGCCGACCCGACCATGGACGTCGGCGGCTTCGACGCCGCGCACAAGATCACCATCCTGGCCGCGCTCGCCTTCGGCTGCGCCCCGACCTACGCCGCGGCCGAGATCGAGGGGGTCGACAAGATCGAGCTCCTGGACATCCGCCTGGCCAAGGACCTCGGCTACCGCATCAAGCTGGTGGCCAGCACGGCCAGGTCCGACGGCGGCGTCTCGGTGCGGGTGCACCCGGCCCTGGCGCCGCTCGAGCATCCGCTGGCGCGCGCCGGCGGGGCGCTGAACGCGCTCTTCATCGAAGGCACGCGCATCGGCCGCATCTTCATCCAGGGGCCGGGCGCCGGCTCGGGCCCGACCGCCGCCGCCGTGGCCGCGGACATCGCCGACGTCATGACCGGCGCCGTGCGGCCCGTCTTCCAGAAGCCGGCGACGGCGCTCCGCCCGTTCAAGCCCGTCGACGCCGCCCACACCCAGGGCCGCGCCTACCTGCGGCTGCTGGTCAAGGACGAGCCGGGCGTGATCGCCGCCGTCTCCGAGACCCTGGCCGAGGCCGGCGTCTCCATCGACAGCTTCCTGCAGAAGCCGGTCGAGGGCGCCGAGGGCGTGCCGATCGTGCTGACCACCCACTCGGTGGCCGAGTCCGTGCTGGCCGAAGCGGTGCGGCGGATGGCCGCCCTGCCGGCCCTGCTGCAGCCGCCCCGGCTCATCCGCATCGCCCGTATCTGAGAATCCCTCGACACTGACGCCGACCGCCCGGAGACCTGAAGAATGAGTTCAACCAATCTCGATCGCTCGCTCGTGCTCGAAGCCGTGCGGGTCACCGAGGCGGCGGCGATCGCGGCCTGGCGCCTGGCCGGCCGCGGCGACGAGAAGGCGGCGGACCAGGCGGCGGTGGACGCCATGCGCACCGCGCTCAACGAGCTGCCCATCGACGGCCTGATCGTCATCGGCGAGGGCGAGCGCGACGAGGCGCCGATGCTGTACATCGGCGAGAAGGTGGGCAAGGGCGCGGGTCCGCGCATCGACATCGCCCTCGATCCCCTCGAAGGCACCACCCTGACGACCAAGGCCATGGCCAACGCCCTGGCGGTGATGGCCTGGGCGCCGGCCGGCACGCTGCTGAACGCCCCCGACACCTACATGGACAAGATCGCCTGCGGGCCCGGCTATCCGCCGGGCGTGCTCGACCTCGACCGCAGCGCCGGCGACAACGCCAAGGCGCTGGCCATGGCCAAGGGCGTCGACGCTTCGGAGATCACCGTCTGCGTGCTCGATCGGCCGCGCCACGCCGAGATCATCGCCGACCTGCGTGCGGCCGGGGCGCGCGTGCACCTGATCACCGACGGCGACGTCGCCGGCGTGATCAACACCGCCGACCCCGACACCGGCATCGACATGTACGTCGGCCAGGGCGGGGCGCCCGAGGGCGTGCTCGCCTGCGCGGCGCTGAAGTGCGTCGGCGGCCAGTTCCAGGGCCGGCTGGTGTTCCGCAACGCCGACGAGCGCTCCAGAGCGGCGCGGCTCGGCATCACCGACCTCGACAAGAAGTACGACCTGGCCGAGATCGTCCGGGCCGACGCCATCTTCGCGGCCACCGGCGTGACCAAGGGCGCGCTGCTGGACGGCGTGCGCTTCGCCGACGGCTTCGTCCTGACCGACAGCCTGGTGATGAACTCCTCCACCCGCACGGTGCGCCAGGTGCAGATGAAGCGAAAAGTCTGACCATGGCCGACGGCGGGGTCCCGACCGGCTTTCTCGGCGTCACCCGGTCCTTGAGCGGCCGGCGCTGGCGCGAGCGGCCGGCCGATCCCGCGATCGTTCGCCTGCATCAGGCCCGCCTCGGCCTCTCCGAACCTCTGGCGCGCGCGCTCGCCTCGCGCGGCGTGGCGGCGGACCATGGCGCCGACTTCCTTCGCCCGACGCTGAAGGCGCTGTTCCCCGATCCGTCGGCCTTCGCCGACATGGACCTCGCCGCGCGGCTGCTGGTCGACGCGCTCGAAGCCGGCACGCCGCTGACCGTGTTCGCCGACTACGACGTCGACGGCGCCTCGAGCGCCGCCCAGCTGGTGCGCTGGTTCCGGCACATGGGCGCCGAGCTGCCGATCTATGTCCCCGACCGCCTGACCGAGGGCTATGGCCCGAGCCCCGCGGCGTTCCGGCGCCTGCGCGAGGGCGGGACCGAGCTCGTCGTCACCGTCGACTGCGGCGCGGCCGCCTACGACGCCATCGACGCGGCGGCCGAGGTCGGTCTGAAAGTCGTGGTCATCGACCACCACCTGATGCGCGAGCGCCTGCCGGGCGCGGCGGCGCTGGTGAACCCCAACCGCGCCGACTGCGGCTCGGGACAGGGGGTGCTCGCTGCGGCGGGGGTGACCTTCGTGCTGCTGGCGGCGCTGAACCGCGAGGCGCGGGCGCGCGGCCTCTTCGCAGACCGGCCCGAGCCGGACCTGCGCCGCTGGCTCGACCTCGCCGCCCTGGGCGCCGTCTGCGACGTGACCCAGCTCGTCGGCTTCAACCGCGCCCTGGCCGCCCAGGGCCTGAAGGTGATGTCGAACCTCGCCAATCCGGGCGTCGCGGCGCTGATGCAAGTGGCCGGGGCCAAGCCGCCGGCGGACGTCTTCACCGCGGGCTTCGTGCTCGGCCCCCGGATCAACGCCGGTGGCCGGATCGGCCGCTCGGACCTCGGCGCGCGGCTGCTCTCCACCGACGACGCGGAGGAGGCGAGGGCGCTGGCCATCGAGCTCGACGCCCTCAACGCCGAGCGCAAGGCGGTCGAGAAGGAGATCTTCGACGCCGCGATCGTCGCGATCGAACAGGCCAGCAACTTCGATCCCGAGGCGCCGGCCATCGTCGTCGCCGAGGACGGCTGGCATCCGGGCGTCATCGGCATCGTCGCCAGCCGCCTTCGCGAGCGCTACCGCAAGCCGGTGGTGGTGATCGGCGTCGACCGCGCCGCCGACGTCGGCAAGGGCTCGGGCCGGTCGCAGGCGGGGGTGAACCTGGGCCGCGCGGTGCAGGCCGCGTTCGACGAGGGCCTGCTGCTGGCCGGCGGCGGCCACGCCATGGCCGCGGGCCTGACGGTTCGCCCCTCGGCGATCCCGGAGTTCCGCGCCTTCCTCTGCGAGCGCCTGAGCGCCGAGATGCTGGTCGCGGCCGAGGCCGACGCGGTGGAGATCGACGCCCTGACCGGGCCGAAGGCGGCGCGCGCGCTGCTGTCGGAGTTCCAGGTCCTGGCCCCGTTCGGTCCCGGCAATCCGGAGCCGACCGTGGCCCTTGCCGACGTGCGCCTGGAGCGGCCGACGCCGCTGCGCGGCGGCCACGTGCGCTGCGACCTCGTCGACATGGCCGGCGGGCGAATCAAGGCGGTGGCCTGGCGGTGCGCCGACACCGAGCTCGGCCGGCGCCTGACGGCCGGGGGCGGGACCCTGCACGTGGCCGGACGGCTGAAACTCGACGACTGGAACGGCCGCGACGCCGCCGAACTGGAGATCGAGGACGCCGCCGATCCCCGTCGCGCCTAGAGCCTTCCCCGGTCAAGTCGGATCGACCTGGACCGGGACAAGAAGGCTCGATTCTAGGGTTTGAGCACCTCCTGATCGCCAAACCGGTTCCCACTTTGGCGGGAGGCGCCCAGGTTCCCAGCCCGCCGCCGATCACCGCTTGCGCTGCTGCAAGTCGGCGGATATACCCCCCGCTCTCGCCTGAAGACGGTCCCTTCGTCTATCGGTTAGGACATCAGATTTTCAATCTGAAGAGAGGGGTTCGACTCCCCTAGGGACTGCCAATTCCGAAGCGTCGCCGCTTGTCGATCCAATGCGGCGAATGATCGCGCCCCCCTATGGGCGTGCGCGATGCCGATTGACGCCTGCTTATTCCTGAGAACAGTGTTATAGTAACCGTCTCGTCCACGTAGGACTGAAGGACGGGCTTGAGGGGCGGGATGTCAGATTTACACATCGAGGGCGCTGACCCGCAGGGCGAGGCCGTGCGGATCAGCGGTCGCGTGAAGTGGTTCGATGCGGGTAAGGGCTACGGTTTCATCGTTCCGGACGATCCCAGCCAGACTGGACTTCGGGACGTCCTGCTTCACGTCACTTCCCTGCGCAGCACCGGGCGCGAGAGCGCGCTCGAAGGCTCGGTGATCGTCTGCGACGTGGTCAAGCGACCCAAGGGCTGGCAGGTGGCCGAGATCGTCGATCTGGACGAGAGCCTCGCCCCGCCACGCGAAGAGCGGCCGCGCCGCCCGTTCGGCGACGTGCGCCGCGAACCGATGCGCGACCGCGGCGGCTTCGACGCCGGCCGCGCGCGCCCGCGCCCGCCGATGGCCCGCGGCCCTTTAGAACGGGCCAAGGTCAAATGGTTCAACCGCACCAAGGGCTACGGCTTCGTCGTCCGCGAGGCCGAACCGGGCGACATCTTCGTCCATATCGAGACGCTGCGCCGCTCGGGCGTCGAGGACCTGCAGCCCGGCGATGACGTCATGGTGCGCTTCGCCGAAGGGCCCAAGGGGCTGGTTGTCGCCGAGATCGAAGTCGGTCAGGTTTAACCGCCCTTCGCCTCCCCGGAGTAAGCCCAGCGTGAACCCGTTCCTGCGCGCCGCCTCGCGGCCGGCGCCTCTCCTTGCTGCGGCGTTCGTCGCCGCCCTCGCCGTCGCGCCCGCAGCGTCCGCCAGATCGCGCCCGCCGATCCCGGCGCCGTCCCGCTGCGCAGTGGGCCAGCCGACCCTTCGGCTCGAGCCGCTCGACATCGTCACCGCCCGAGGCGTGCAGCACTTCCGGGTCGAGATGGCGGACACCGACGACAGCCGCGAGACCGGCCTGATGTGCCGCACGTCGGTGCCGGCCAACGGCGGCATGCTGTTCGACTTCGGAACCCCGCAGCCGGTGTCGTTCTGGATGAAGAACACCCTCGTGCCGCTCGACATGCTGTTCATCGGCGCCGACGGCCGGATCATCAACATCGCCCGCAACACCCGCCCGCTCGACGAGACCCCGGCGCCGTCCGGCGGCCCGGCCCTGGCCGTGCTCGAGCTGCGCGGCGGCCGCGCGGCCGAGCTCGGCATCGCGCCGGGCGATCTCGTGCGCCAGAGGATCTTCCGGCGTTGAGCGGCGAGGAGACCATCCCGCCGCCGCCCGAGGGTTTCGTCCTCGCCTCCGGCCGCGGCGCCTTCACCACCCACAACGGCCCCTATTTCTATCGCCACGGCGAGAGCGGGACCGAGCAGGCCTTCTACGCCCTGAAGCGCCACTGCAACGGGGTCGGCCTGATCCACGGCGGCATGCTGGCGGCGTTCCTCGACGGGCTGCTTGCCGGCGCGGCGGCGCGCGGGACCCAGGCGACGCCGGTGACCATCCACCTCGGGATCGACTACCTCGACATGGGCCGGGCCGGCGAATGGGTGATCGGCGAGGCGCGCCTGACCCGCTCGACCCGCGACATCGCCTTCGTCGAGGGCCGCGCCCACGTCGGCGGCCGCGACCTGGCCCGCGCCGCCGGAGTCTTCAAGCTGATGCGCCGGCGCTGAGGCGCCACGCCTCATGGCTCGCCGCGTTGCCGATTGCGGCGGCGCATGGCAAGAGGGCGCTCCGATCGATGGCCAACGGGGCGTAGCGCAGCCTGGTAGCGCATCTGCTTTGGGAGCAGAGGGTCGCGTGTTCGAATCACGCCGCCCCGACCATCCTTCGCCTGAACGACGCGACGCCAGGGAGGCTCGAACACGCACATGCTCGCCCGCATCTATCGGCCGGCCAAGACGGCGATGCAGTCCGGCAAGGCGAAGACCCAGCTGTGGACGCTGGAGTTCGCCCCCGCCCAGGCGCGCGCGCCCGACCCGCTGATGGGCTGGACCCAGACCGGCGACATGAACGGTCAGGTGCGCCTGCATTTCGACACCCAGGCCGAGGCGGTCGCCTACGCCCAGAAGCACGGCATCCCGTTCGAGGTGCTGCCCGAGCGGGCGCCGAAGCGCATCGTCAAGGCCTACGCCGACAACTTCGCGTTCAATCGCAAGCAACCCTGGACCCACTGATCGATCCAGACCCCGTAGCTCAACCGGATAGAGCATCCGCCTTCTAAGCGGACGGTTGCAGGTTCAAGTCCTGCCGGGGTCGCCATCCGCCCGGATCGGGGCAACAAGCGTTGCAACTGCCGGCCCCCGTCGCGCGTTATCCTTACGGCGTCGCAGCATCGGGAGTACCGTCATGCCCATCCAGACCATCAAGAACGACACCCGCGACCTCTTGAAGGAAGCGGACAAGAAGGTCGCCCTGGCCGAGCGGCGGCTGGCGGAGGGCACGCCGGCGGAGAAGGTCCAGGCCGCAGGCGACCTCTCGGTGCTCAAGCGTCATCGCGCCGAACTGGCGGCGCGGCTCGACGAACTCGACAAGGCCAAGGACGGCGCCCTGCCGACCCTCGCCGAGCGGCTGAAGGAAGAGGGCATGCTGCTGCGCCAGGCCCTGGAGAACTTCTCCATCCACCACTGAGCACAGGGGACATGTTCCGCCAGGAACGTGTCCCCTTCACGTGACGAGGGGAGGGGACACGAACGCCGCCGGCGGCGGCGATCATGTCCCCGGATCACTCAGCCGCCCTTCTGGCCCGCCAGTTCGGCGCGGATCTGGTCTGGGGTCAGGGCGTCGCGGCGCGCGGCCCTGGCCTGGAACTCCTCGCGGGAGTTGACGCGCGGGAACGGCGTCTCGGGAACCGGGACGCCGAGGAAGGCGCACAGCGGGCCCCAGCCTTCGGCGACGTCGTAGACCAGCAGCCGCTCCTTGGGGATCGCCGCCTTCACCGCCTCGGTGTGCCTGTGGAAGTGGTCGATCATGTAGGCGCGGTCGTGGATCTTCTCGCCGAACTCGCCGGTCAGGGTTTCGAAGAACGGCTTCATCGGCGGCGGCGCGTTCACCGCCGGCGAGCCGGGCGCGAAGATCGTCGCCTGGGTGGAGTCGAACCACTTGTCGGGGTCGCGCACGGAGTGCAGCACCTTGGCGTCCGGGAAGTGGTCGGCGAGTTCGCGCCAGTACTTGCACCCCGGGTAGTCGACCGTGGAGCCGTAGCCCTCGTAGATCCTGTCCCAGTCGCCGCGGCCGGCGCCGGCCTCGACCCACAGCGGCACGGTCTCGGGGTGCATGAACACCTCGACCATGTGGTGGCAGGGGCCGAAGCCCAGCTGCTCGAGCGCGCCTTTCAGCGACAGCGTCCCCGTCCGGCCGAGGCCGGATCCGATCACCTTCAAGGCCATGGGCTTCCCTCTTGCTCCCCGTTTCGCGGCCAGCCTAGACCGGACGGGGAGGGGCCTCAATCGGCGGCGGCGAGGGCGTCGAGGCCGCGGCGCAGGTCGAGGGTGAGGTCGCCGGGGTCTTCCAGGCCGATGTTGAAGCGCATCACCGGCCCTTCGAACTCGGGCTTGAACGCGCGGACGGAGAACTGGTGGTCGCAGTCGAGCGCCAGGCTCTCGAAGCCGCCCCAGGAGAAGCCGAGGCCGAACAGGCGAAGGCCGTCCAGGAAGGCGAGCACGGCCTTCCGCGAACAGGGCTGCAGCACGGCGCCGAAGAGCCCCGCGGCGCCGGTGTAGTCGCGCTTCCAGAGGTCGTGGTCGGGGGCGCCGGGCAGGGCCGGGTGCAGCACCTGGGCGACCTCCGGCTGGCGCGAGAGCCATTCGGCCACGGCGACGCTGGACGCATGGTGGCGGGCCATGCGCGTGGCGAGCGTGCGCAGGCCGCGCAGCATCATGTAGGCGTCCTCAGGCGCGACGGCCCAGCCGAAGTCCCAGATGGCGTGGTCCATGGAGAGGCACAGCGCCGGGTCCGCCGTCGCCACCGAGCCCATGAACACGTCGGAATGGCCGCCGACGTACTTGGTCAGGGCCTGCACGCTGATGTCGACCCCGTGCGCCAGCGGCTTGAAGTAGAGGCCCGCGCCCCAGGTGTTGTCCATCAGCGTCAGGACGCCCCGCGCCCGGGCGAGGGCCGTGATCGCGGGGACGTCCTGCATCTCGAAGGTCAGGGAGCCCGGCGATTCCAGCACGATCAGCCGCGTCTCGGGCTTCGCCATCGCCAGGATCTCGTCCGGCGTCGCGCGCGGGCGATAGTAGCGCACGCTGACGCCATAGCGGCGCATGACGTTGTCGCAGAAGCGGCGCGTGGGCTTGTAGGCCGCGTCGGTGACGAGGATGTCGTCGCCGGCCTTCAGCACCGCCGAGATCGCCCCGGTCAGGGCGGCCAGGCCCGAGGGGAAGAGGCGCACCGAGCGGGCGCCCTCGAGCTCGGCCAGGGCGTCCATCAGGGCGTTCTGGGCGGCGAGGCCCCCGCGGCCATAGGTCGGCTGGCTGGTGTCGTACAGCGAGGCCGCGTCCGGCATCAGCACGGTCGAGCCCTTCTGGATCGGCGGACCGACGGTGCGCGCGAGGGCGGCCGGCGCGCCGCCGGCGCGGATCAGGCGGGTCTCTTCCTTGCTGGGCCGGGTCACGCTTCGTCCGTCTCTGTCAGCGGCAGGACCATGCCCACCCGCTTTTGCGGATCGTGGCCCATCGCCGCCTCGTGGTCGAGCATGTGCCGCAGCGACGGCGGAGCGTCGGCGTAGGCCGTCTCGCGAAAGCCGAAGCGGCGGTAGAACGGGGCGTTGAACGGCACGTCGCGGAAGGTCGTCAGCATCAGGCGCGAATAGCCGGCCGAGCGGGCCCAGTCGATGGCGGCGACGACCAGGGCGCTGCCCCGGCCCTGCTTCTGCGCCGCCTGCGCGACCGACAGCTGGTAGACGACCGCCCCGTCCTCGTGGCCGCCGCAGGCGACGAAGCCGACGATGGCGCCGGCGTCGTCGGTGGTCACCCAGACCGTGCCGGCGTCGGCGACGGCCTGGTAGCGGCCCGGCGGGTCGACCGGCTCGTCGGCGATGTAGGCGTAGGGCGTCTGGCGCATCGTCTGGTCGGAGTCGGTCTCGACCGCCGGCAGCAACGGCGCCTCGCCGGGCCGGATGCGCCGGACCAGCGCCATGTCAGTCCGCAGGGCCGGTGACGACGGGGGTGTCGTCGCGCCCGCCCCATTCGGTCCAGGAGCCGTCGTAGACTGCCACGTCCTCGCGCCCCAGCCGGGCCAGGCCCAGCGCCAGGACGCTGGCCGTGAGGCCCGAGCCGCAGGTGGTGACGATGGGTGCGGCCAGATCGACGCCGGCGCCGTGAAAGGCTGCCTCCAGGGCGTCGGGCGCGGCCAAGCGGCCGTCTGGCTGGACCAGCGCCGAGAACGGCAGGTTGCGGGCGCCCGGCATATGGCCCGAGCGAAGGCCGGCGCGGGGCTCGGGGACCTCGGCGCGGAAGCGCGGGCCGGCGCGGGCGTCGACGACCTGTTCGGCCCGGTTGCGGACGATGGCGCGCATCTCGTCGAGGTCGCGGACCAGGGCCGCGCGCGGTTGGGCGCGGAAGGTCCCGGCGGCGCGGGCCGTCGGCTCGCCGCTTTCGACCGGCCGGCCCTCGGCCAGCCAGGCCTTCAGCCCGCCGTCGAGCACGAGGACGCGGTCATGGCCCATGGCGCGGAATTCCCACCAGGCGCGGGGGGCCGAGAAGACGCCCTCGCTATCGTAGACGACGACGTCGGTGTCGGGGTTCACGCCGAAGGCGCGCACCGCCGCCTCGAACTCGGCCGGCGGCGGCAGCATGTGCGGCAGGTCCGTCGTCCGGTCGGAGATCGCGTCGATGTCGAAGAAGGCCGCGCCCGGGATGTGGCGCTCGCGGAACTCGGCGGCAGGGTCGCGCGGCACGCCCGGCATGAACCAGCTGGCGTCCAGGACCACCAGGGTCGGATCGCCGAGCCGGGCGGCGAGGCCGGCGGTGGAGATCAGCGGGCTCATTGCATCCACGCCGGCGTCGGCAGGCCGCGCTCCTTCAGGAACTCCGGATTGAACAGCTTGGACTGGTAGCGCGAGCCGTAGTCGCACAGGATGGTCACGATGGTGTGGCCGGGCCCGAGGTCCCGGGCCAGCCGCTTGGCGCCGGCGACGTTGATCCCGGTCGAGCCGCCCATGACCAGGCCCTCGTGCTCGGCCAGGTCGAACACCTCGCGCAGCATCTCCTCGTCCGAGATGCGATAGGGACGGTCGACGGTGAGGCCCTCCAGGTTGGCCGTGATCCGGCCCTGGCCGATGCCCTCGCTGATCGAACTGCCCTCCGACTTCAGCTGGCCGTGGGCGTAGTACTCGTAGAGGGCCGCGCCGTGCGGGTCGGCGAGGCCGATGGCGATGCCGGGCTTGCGGGCCCTCAGCGCCTCGGCGACGCCCGCCAGGGTGCCGCCGGACCCGACCGCGCAGATGAAGCCGTCGACGGTCCCGCCGGTCTGCTCCCAGATCTCGGGGCCGGTGGAATCGACGTGGGCCTGGCGGTTGGCGACGTTGTCGAACTGGTTGGCCCAGATCGCGCCGTTGGGCTCCTTGGCGTTCATCTCCTCGGCCAGGCGCCCGGAGTAGCGCACGTAGTTCATCGGGTTGGCGTAGGGGACCGCGTCCACCTCGACCAGCTCGGCGCCCATCAGGCGGATGGCGTCCTTCTTCTCCTGGCTCTGGGTGCGCGGGATGACGATCGTCGTCGAATAGCCGAGCGCGCCGGCGACGAGGGCCAGGCCGATGCCGGTATTGCCGGCCGTGCCCTCGACGATGCGCCCGCCGGGCTTCAGCAAGCCCTGCTTCTCCGCGTCGCGGATGATCCAGAGCGCGGCCCTGTCCTTCACCGATTGGCCGGGATTGAGGAACTCGGCCTTGCCCAGGATCTCGCAGCCGGTCGCGTCGCTGGCGCGGTTCAGGCGGATCAGGGGGGTGTTGCCGATGGTGTCGAGGACGGACGCGGCGATGGTCGAAGGCATGGATGCCTAGATCGCGGCGCGAGGCGAGGCGCGCAAGAGGCAATGCTTCAGGTGCGCACCAGCGAGACCTGGACGACGTTGGTGCGCTCGGTGCGGAATCCGGCCTCGCAGTAGCTGAGGTAGAACCGCCACAGGCGACGGAAGCGCTCGTCGAAGCCGAGGCCGCGGATGTCGTCCCAGGCTCCCTCGAAGCGGCGCGCCCATTCGGCCAGGGTGTCGGCGTAGTTCTGGCCGAAGCGGACGACGCTGCGCCACTCCAGCCCGGCCTTCGCGGTCTCCTCGCGCAGCCGGCTTTCGCTCGGCAGCATGCCGCCCGGGAAGATGTACTTCTGGATGAAGTCGGCGCGGGCGCGGTAGCCGGCGAACAGCTCGTCGCGGATGGTGATGATCTGCAGGCCCGCGCGGCCGCCGGGCGAGAGCACGTCGTGCACCTTGGCGAAGTAGGCCGGCCAGTACGCCTCGCCGACCGCCTCGAACATCTCGATCGAGGCGACGCGGTCGAAACGGCCCTCGACGTCGCGGTAGTCGACGAGGCGGATGTCGACCCTCTCGGCCAGGCCCTGGTCGAACATGCGCTTCTTCGCGAACTCGAACTGCGCCGGCGAGATGGTGACGCCGGTGACGCGGGCGCCGACGTCGCGGGCGGCGAACTCGGCGAAGCCGCCCCAGCCGCAGCCGATCTCCAGCACGTGGTGGCCGGCGCCGAGCTCGATCTCGCGCGCCAGGCTCGCGTACTTGTTGCGCTGGGCCTCGCCGAGCGGCTGGCCCGGCCGCTCGAAGCGGGCCGACGAATAGGTCATCGTCGGGTCCAGCCAGCGCGAGTAGAAGGCGTTGCCGAGGTCGTAGTGGGCATAGATGTTGCGCCGCGAGCCGGTGCGGCTGTTGCGGCGGAAGAGGTGGGCCAGGAAGTTCACCGCGCCGATCAGGGGGTTGCCGTTCACCAGGCGGTGCAGGCGGTCGAGATTGGCGGTGAAGCCTTCGAGCAGGGCCGAAAGGTCCGGCGTGTCCCACTCCCCGGACATGAAGCCTTCGCCGAAGCCGATGTCGCCGGACGCCATCACGCGATCGACGAACCGGAAGTCGCGGACGATGAGGCGGGCGTCGGGGCCGGGCGCCTTGCCGGGGATGAAGATCTCGCGCCCGGACGGCAGCACGAAGGTCAGGGTCCCGACCTCCCAGTTCGCCGAGGAGACGGCGACGACGGTGCGGAAGGCGGCCGTCGCCTTGCGCAGTTCCAGATCGCCCTCCCTGTCGGCCAGCCGGGCGACGGCGTCCTCGTTCGCAGCGGTCATCAGAGCCACCCCTGCAGATTGTGGTTCATATAACACGGATCGCCGGGCGCGTGGCAAATCCGGGGCTTCAGGCCTTCAGCGCCGCATAGGCTTGCAGCGCCCGGCCGCGGGCCTCGGCGTGATCCACGAGAGGGGGCGGATAGTCAGGCGGCGGCTTGGCCGCACGCCAGGGCTGGTGCGCCAGGGAGGCCGGGAGGGCGGCGACCTCCGGAACCCAGCGGCGCACGTAGGCGCCGTCGGGGTCGAAGCGTTCACCCTGGGCGGTCGGGTTGAAGATCCGGAAGAAGGGCGGTGCGTCGGCGCCGCTGCCCGCGACCCACTGCCAGTTGGCGGCGTTGTTGGCCGGATCGGCGTCGACGAGGGTGTCCCAGAACCAGGCCTCGCCGAGGCGCCAGTCCAGCATCAGGTGCTTCACCAGGAACGAGGCGACGACCATGCGCACGCGGTTGTGCATCCAGCCGGTGGTCCAGAGCTCGCGCATCCCCGCATCGACGAGCGGATAGCCGGTCCGCCCCTCGCGCCAGGCGGCGAGGGCCGGGGGGTCGTCCCGCCAAGGGAAGGCGTCGAAGGCGACATTCAGGTTCTCGTGTCCCATCCGAGGGTGGTGGAACAGCAGCTGGACGTTGAACTCCCGCCAGCCGAGCTCGCGCAGGAAGGCCTCGGCCTGGGCGGTGGAAAGTTCGCCGAGCGCCTCGGCCAGGACGACGGACCGGGCGACCTGCCGCGGTCCGATCTCACCGAAAGCCAGGTGCGGCGAGAGCCGGGAGGTGCCGGCCTTCCCGGGAAAGTCCCTGGCGGCCGCGTAGTCGCCTGCGGCGGCGCCCAGGAACCGGTCCAGCCGCTCCAGCGCGCCGAGCTCGCCCGGCCTCCAGCCCGAGAATCCCGTGGCCCAGTCCGGCGCGCGCGGGCGAAGACGCCAGGCTTCCAGGCTGTCAGAGACAGGCCATTCGGAAGGCGGACGCAGGTAGGGCGGGGC
>DASZQQ010000574.1:0-1643 GCA_035549595.1 Caulobacteraceae bacterium | reverse complement strand
GGCCACGCGCTGGCGGGCGGGCGGCGCAAGCCGCCGCCGGGCCGGCGCGCGGTGATCCTGATCCGGCCGGGCGAGCGCGGGCGCATCGCCGGCTACCGCCAGGGCGGCTTCGCCGGCTACCTGATCAAGCCGCTGCGCCAGGCGTCGCTCGTCGAGCGCGTGCTCGCCGCCGAGGGCGCGGTGGAAGCCGCGCCGGCCGAGGACGAGCGCGCCGGGGCCGAGGTCCAGGCGGCGGCCCCCGCCGCGCCGGGCGCCCGCGTGCTGCTGGCCGAGGACAATCCGATCAACGCCATGCTGGCGCGCACCCTGCTGCAGCGCGAGGGCTGCAGCGTCGACCACGTGCAGAACGGCGAGGCCGCGCTCCAGGCCCTGGCCGCGCACCGCTACGACCTCGTCCTGATGGACGTGCGCATGCCGGTGATGGGCGGCATCGACGCGACCCGCGCGCTTCGGGCCCGCGGCGTGCCCTCGCCGGTCGTGGCCCTCACCGCCAACGCCTACGAGGACGACCGCCGCGCGTGCCTGGCCGCCGGCATGGACGACTTCCTGATCAAGCCGCTCAGCCCCGAGGCCCTGCGCGCGGCGCTGGAACGCTGGACCGGCGGCGGCTGGACGGACGAGGAACGGCGCGCCAAGCTCGCCTCCTGATTTGGGGGCCGCGCGGCTCCCGCCGCGCCGGGGCCCCGTTCAGTGACCTCCACCACCGACGCTCCGCCGCCTCCGCCTCAGCGCGGCCTCCTGGGCGCGCTCGGCGTCTTCTTCGAGCGCCGCATCGCGGTCATGCTGGGCCTGGGCTTCGCCGCCGGCCTGCCGAACTTCCTGATCTTCGACACCCTATCGGCGTGGCTGCGGGCCGCGGGCCTGTCGCTGGCCGTGATCTCGCTCTTCAGCCTCGCGACCCTGCCCTACTCGTTCAAGTTCCTGTGGGCGCCGCTGGTCGACCGCACGGCGGTGCCGGTCCTCACCCGCTGGCTTGGCCACCGGCGGTCGTGGATGGTGGTTGCCCAGCTTGGCGTCACCGTCTGCCTGGCGCTCATCTCCACCGGCGATCCGGCGACGGGGCTCGGGCGTCTGGCCGCGTTCGCCGCCCTGGCCGGCTTCTGTTCGGCCACACAGGACATCGTCGTCGACGCCTGGCGGATCGAGGCCGCCGAGGCGTCCCGGCAAGGGGCCATGGCCGCCGCCTACCAGTGGGGCTACCGCATCGCCAACATCGTCGCCGGCGCAGCGCCGCTGTTCCTGGCCGACCGGGTCGGATGGCATGTCTCCTACGCCGTCATGGCGGCCGTGATGGGGCTGGGCCTGCTCGCGGTCCTGGGCGCGCCGCGCGAGGCCGAACACCGTATCCGCCCGATCGAGACCGGCGGGCTGACGCGCGCGCCGCTGCTCGAGCCGCTGGAGTGGCTGGCGCGCCTGGCGCTGCTCGTCGTCGCCGCCGTGTTCCTGGCTTCTGGCCTCGGGGCCAAGGCGGACATCCTGGCCGCGGCCTTGAGGACGCTCGGGGCCGGAGAGGCCGCCGACTGGCTGATGAAGGCCTGGACCGCCAAGCCGAACGGGGTCTGGCTTCAGCTGCTGGCCGTGCTCGCCGGCTTCGCGACGGTGGTGATCGCGGTGCTGCCGATCCCACGCGTCCGCACCCGGCC
>DASZQQ010000573.1:0-15654 GCA_035549595.1 Caulobacteraceae bacterium | reverse complement strand
GCAGGGCGGCGGCGAGGGTTCGAAGCAGCATGGGCCTGAAAGACGTCTCCGCGATCGGACGCGCGATGATAGGCGTACCTGCCCGGCAATTGCAGCGCCACTGCGGCGGGCGGCTTGCGCTGAAGACACGGACGGGTACGGAGCGCACGGCGCGGCATCGACCTGGATGGGCGCCATGCGTTATAGTGCGGCGTGACGGCCCACGGCTCGCGCGACTCGTCGCTGCGCGGGCCGTGTTGCTTTGTCCGTTTCGTGTCCCATCGAGAGGCCGCATGGCGAAAGAAGAACTGTTGGAATTCCCGGGCACGGTCAGCGAACTGCTGCCCAACGCCACCTTCCGCGTGAAGCTGGAGAACGATCACGAGATCATCGCCCACACCGCCGGCAAGATGCGCAAGAACCGCATCCGCGTGCTGGCCGGCGACAAGGTCCTGGTCGAGATGACCCCCTACGACCTGACCAAGGGCCGCATCACCTATCGCTTCAAGTAGCCGTCCCGCGCCGCCGGGACGACGGCGCCGCTTCTTCCGGGCAATTCCTTCCACACGGTAGAAGCGGCCGGGCGTATCCGGGACCTCAGGTCCGGTCGCCCAAGGAACAACCCAACCAATTCAGTCGGTTGAGATCGCGCAGCCCGCTGCGCGAACTGGCCTGCGCCTTGCCATGCGCAAAGCGGGCGAGAACGCCCATCGGCAAAAGCCGCTCAAACCCCGACCAGAATGGAAGGATCAACCGATGACTTCGGTGAACACGAACGTGGGCGCGATGGTCGCGCTCCAGAACCTCAACGCAACCGCTACCTCCCTGCAAGCCACGCAGAACATCATCAGCACGGGCCTGAAGGTCGCGTCCGCGAAGGACGACGGCGCCACCTGGGCGATCGCCCAGAACCAGCGCGCCACGTCCACGTCGCTGAACGCGGTCAAGGACTCCCTCAACCGTGCGTCCTCGGTGACTGACGTGGCCCTGGCCGCGGGCAGCCAGATCTCCGATCTGCTGACCCAGATGCAACAGAAGGCGCTCGCCGCCTCCGACACCTCGCTGGATACGGCGAGCCGGAACGCGCTGAACACCGACTTCGTGTCGCTGCGCAACCAGATCACGCAGGTGGTCAACAACGCCTCGTTCAACGGCATCAACCTGATCTCGAACGGCGCCTCCAACGTCGCCGCTCTGGCCAAC
Source organism: Caulobacteraceae bacterium (assembly GCA_035549595.1). Lineage (GTDB taxonomy): Bacteria > Pseudomonadota > Alphaproteobacteria > Caulobacterales > Caulobacteraceae > Acaudatibacter. The sequence continues at coordinate 14,472 of DASZQQ010000573.1, read as the reverse complement.
TCCTCGGGCAGCCAGGTGCTGACCGTGGCGGCCCAGGACCTGTCGGTGGGCGGCGCCAACGTGACGGTGACCACCACCGCCACGATCGGCACGGTGACCCAAGCCGCGGCTCAGATCGCCGTGGTCCAGACTTCGATCAACAACGTCAGCGCCGCGCTCGCCAAGCTCGGCACGGCGTCGAAGTCGGTGGCCTCGACGATGACGTTCATCGGCAAGCTCCAGGACACCATCGACGCCGGCGTGGGCAACCTCGTCGACGCCGACCTGGCCAAGGAGAGCGCGCACCTGCAGGCTTTGCAGACCAAACAGCAGCTCGGCGTACAGGCCCTGTCCATTGCGAACCAGGCGCCTCAAACCGTGCTGTCCCTGTTCAGGGGGTAGTCGCGACCGCCGGGTGGGGCTGGCAGCCCCGCCCGGCGGGTCCTTTTTGCCTAGAACCGGCCGCACCCCGTGCGGCAGGAATTGCCGAGTGCGCCCCGAAGTCGGCAGGAATTGCCGGGCGCCGATGTGGCTAACAAACCCATAACCCAATGATTTCAATCGTCTGGAACAGCTCGGCGAGTTCTGCCGAGTGGCCCGGCGATTGCTTCCCGGTTCCCTGGGCAAAACGCCCCTGGCCGCCAGAACGTCGGCCGGACACCAAAAATGGGAACTACGGCAAATGTCCGCTAGCGTTAACACCAATGTCGGCGCGCTCGTCGCGCTGCAGAACCTCAACGCCACGACGTCTCAACTGGCCCAGGTCCAGTCGGTCATCTCGACCGGCCTGAAGGTCCAGTCGGCGAAGGACGACGGCGCGGTGTGGGCCATCGCCCAGAACCAGCGCGCCACCTCCTCTTCGCTGAACGCGGTCAAGGACTCCCTGAACCGCGCTTCCTCGGTCACCGACGTGGCCCTGGCCGCCGGCAGCCAGATCTCCGATCTGCTGACCCAGATGCAACAGAAGGCGCTCGCCGCCTCCGACACCTCGCTGGACACGGCGAGCCGGGGCGCGCTGAACACCGACTTCATCTCCCTGCGCAACCAGATCTCCCAGGTGGTCAACAACGCCTCGTTCAACGGCATCAACCTGATCTCGAACGGCGCGACCAACGTCGCGGCCCTGGCCAACTCCTCGGGTTCGTCGGTCCTGACCGTCGTCGCCCAGGACCTGTCGGTCGGCGGCGCCAACGTGACGGTGACCAACACCGCCACGATCGGCACGGTGACCCAGGCGGCGGCCCAGATCACGGCGGTCCAGACCTCGATCAACAACGTCAGCGCCGCGCTCGCCAAGCTCGGCACGGCGTCGAAGTCGATCAGCTCGACTCAGACCTTCGTGGGCAAGCTTCAGGACACCATCGACGCCGGCGTGGGCAACCTCGTCGACGCCGACCTGGCCAAGGAAAGCGCCCACTTGCAGGCCCTGCAGACCAAGCAGCAGCTCGGTATCCAGGCGCTCTCGATCGCCAATTCGGCTTCGAGCTCGCTCCTGGGCCTGTTCCGCTAACTGAAACCTCGGGAGGTCGGCCAGCCGGCCTTCCGGCCGCGGCGGCGGGGTCCTTCGGGGCCCCGCCGCAAGCGGTTCCAGCGAAAGGAGGCGTCCGGTCCTTCCGGGCCGGTCACAAGCGAAGATGAGCACACAAGCGGTCAATCCGGTCACGCCCGCGGAGCCTTCGGCTGCGCCTGCGCCCGTGTCACCGCCGCCTGTGGACGCGACGGTGAGGACCGACGGGGCTTCGACCCCTGCGGCCCAGTCGCCGGATCTGCGACTGATCATCGAAGAGGACAAGGCCTCTGGCAGCTACGTCTACAAGACCGTGGACGTCCTGACCGGAAAGGTCGTGCAGCAGATTCCGCGCGAAGAAGTCCTGCGTCTGCGCGAAGCGGCTGAGTATCAGCCCGGCGCGGTGGTGAACGCCCGCAGCTGACGGGCCCTTGCATAGCGGCGGCGCGTTGGGAGCCGCCGAAGGGTCGCCCGGCGCGATCCCCGTCCGACGAGGCCCCCGCGCCCCGCCGGCCATTAGCGTTTACGCGCGTTAACCATACGCATACCAAGGCGATTCTAGCTTGCCCTGCCGACACGGACAGAAACCGAGTCGGTTCTAGGAGAGCTCGCCGCCATGACGATCAGCGTTCAGAACAATCCCACGGCCCTCATCGCCCTGGAGAACCTGAACAAGACCAGCCAGAACCTGTCGGAAGTCCAAGGTCGGATCTCCACGGGCCTGGCGGTCGCCGACGCGAAGGACAATGCCTCGGTATGGGCCATCGCCCAGGGGCAGAGGGCCGATATCGGGTCGCTGAACTCGGTCAAGAACAGCCTCAACCGCGCCCAGTCGATCTCGGACGTCACCTCGGCAGCCGGATCGTCGATCTCGGACCTGCTCGTGCAGCTGCGCGAGAAGGTGGTCGGGGCGATGGATCCATCGCTGTCGACGACCTCGCGGACGGCGCTGAATTCGGACTACCAGGCGCTGATGCGCCAGATCCAGCAGGTGACGAATTCGGCGAGTTTCGACGGCGCCAACCTGATCAACGGCTCGCTCTCCAGCAACATCCAGTTCCTGGCCAACGCCAGCGGCAACGCCTTCATCACCCTGTCGGTGAAGGACATGTCGCTCGGCGGCACGATCATCACCCTCGGCGCCACCTCGACCATCGGCACGGTGACGGCGGCCACCAACAACCTGGCCCTGCTCGACGCCTCGATCTCCAACGTCAACCTGGCGCTGGGCGACCTCGGCTCGGAAGCCAAGCAGATCGACGCCCACATCACCTTCGTCGGCAAGCTCTCGGACGTGCTCGAGACCGGCGTCGGCAACCTCGTGGACGCCGACATGGCCAAGGAGAGCGCGCGCCTGCAGGCGCTGCAGGTGCAGCAGCAGCTGGGCGCCCAGGCGCTTTCGATCGCGAACCAGGCGCCGCAGGTGGTCCTCAGCCTCTTCCGCGGCGGCTAGCCGCGGTCCGGTGTTGCTGCCGTAAGATACTGATACAGCTTGGAAATATCCCTCTTCAGCGGCGCCGCTTAACCATCCGGATTAACCTGCTGGCAGGGGTTTCTCGCGCACGATGCGCGCGAGGCGTTCCGCCTCCGTAAGGTCGCGCCCTGTGGTCCTGTCGCTCGATTCATCGACGCTGCTGAGCTACTACCAGACCAAGTCCGGGCTGCCGCTGTCGACGTCGTCGGGTTCCGGGACGACCAGCGGTTCGACGACCACCAAGTACGCGCCGACCCCGCCGTGGGATCCGCTCGCCACCGCGCCGAAGGAAAGCGCGCTGGTGCAGAGCGTCATGAGCGGGCGCCCGTTCATCAACGAAGGTTCGGCCCAGCTCGACCTGCCCGGCGCCAGCGACGACTACCGCAAGCTCTTCACGCTCTACCAGGGCCTCAATTCGCTCTACGGCCTCGCCGACCAGGCCCAGGCCAAGGGCGTGACCAACTACCAGATCGCGCAATACTCCAAGGTCTTCGCCCAGGGCCTTTCGCAGGTCACCAGCTACGTCAACAACCTGCAGCTCTCGCAGCTGCGGGTCACCCAAGGCGCCGTCGGCGCGTCGACGACCTCCGCGGGCGTGCCCAACCAGCCGACCACCTACGTCACCAAGGTGATCCACTCGGGCACCTCGTCCGACGCGGTCGACGCCTTCCAGGGCAATGTCCAGTTCGACATCACGGTGAAGAAGGGCCAGTCGACCGTCGACGTGCCGATCGACCTGTCCCAGATGGGCAGCCAGACCCGGTCGATGGGCAACGTGGTCGCCTTCATCAACGACCAGCTCTCGGCCGCCGGCGTCTTCACCCGTTTCGCCACCAAGCGCATCCCCGGCGAGCCGCGCGTGATCGGGACGGGAATCTCGAAGGTCACCCTGCCGGCGCTGGCCGACGACTGGGCGCTGCAGATCAACAGCAGCGCGGTCGAGCAGGTCAGCTTCTCGGCCCCCACGACCAACACCGCCGTCTACGTCACCCAGACCGCCGGCACGCCGCCGTCGACCGCGGCCCTGCCGGTCGGCTCGAGCGACGCCCAGAAGGCGGCGGCCGCCAAGGGCGACCTGGAAAGCCAGCTGCTGAAGTTCCAGACCGACGGCACGCCGCCGCCCCAGCCCGCGGGCGAGGCCAACTACGTCGACGGCCGGCTCTATTCCAAGACCCTGGACTCGGCGATCGGGGCGACCCACGCCATGACCACGGCGCCGGACGGCTCGGTCTACGTGCTGGCCGACGTCACCGACCAGACCAGCGACGGCCAGACGATCAAGGGCGCCCAGGACGTCGCCCTGCAGAAGTACGATCCGGCGGGCAATCTCGTCTATTCGCGCAACCTCGGCGCCGGCGTCAGCGCCACCGGCCTCGCCCTTTCGGTCTCGTCGACCGGCCAGGTGGCGATCGGCGGATCGGTGACGGGATCGCTGAACAGCGGCGAGACGATCGCCAGCAGCACCACCTCGGACAGCTTCGTCAGCCTGTACGACGCCAACGGCCAGGAGGTCTGGACCCAGCGGCGCGGCTCGTCCTCGGCCGACCAGGTCAGCGCGCTCGGCTTCGGCGCCGACGGCACGGTCTACGTGGCCGGCCAGAGCACGGCCAACATGCCCGGCGCCGGCGGCGCCCTGGGCGGCACGGACGGCTACCTGGAGGCTATCACCACCACCTCCAAGGGCCAGCCGAGCGTCAAGTTCACCTCCCAGTTCGGCACGTCTGGCAACGACGCCCCGGCCGGCCTCGTGGTCAACGGTTCGAACGTCGTCGTCGCCGGCGTCGAGCAGGGCCATGCGGTGCTGCGCGACTTCGACGTCTCGGGGGCTGCGCCGGCCCAGACCGCGACGCGCGACCTCGGCGACCTGCAGGGCGGCAACATCGCCGGCGTGGCGCTGAACGCCAGCGGCCAGGTCGTGATCGCCGGGTCGACTCGCAACGGCGCCCTGTCGGCCGGGACCGTGACCAACGCGGCCTCGGGCGGCCAGGACGCGTTCGCCGCGACCCTCGACGCCAGCCTCGCGCCGGCGTCTGGCGACGCCATCGCCTACTACGGCGGCTCCGGCGACGACAAGGCCACCGCCATGACCGTCTCGGGCAACCAGGTCTGGCTCACCGGCACGGCCGTCACGGACCTGCCGAACCTCACCCCCGTCGGCAAGCGGGACGGGTTCCTGGTGAACCTGAACGTCGCCACCGGCGCCACGGACTACGCCCGTCGCTTCGCCGCCAAGGATGGCCTCGACGCGCCGACGGCGGTCGCGGTCGCGCCTGGCGGCGCCAGCATCCTCGACCAGATCGGCCTGCCCCAGGGGGCGATCAACCAGAAGCAGTCGGTCAACCTGATCGACAACACCTCGCTGCGCCCGGGCGACATCTTCTACATCAAGACCCAGGAGGGCGGGGCCGAGCGCAAGGTGTCGATCGACGCCGGCGAGACGCTCGATACGCTGAAGCTGAAGATCCAGCGGGCTTCCGGCTTCCAGGTGAACGTCACCACGACCACGGTCAACGGCGAGCGTTCGCTGATGATCCAGCCCCAGACCGCCCACAACACCATCGAACTGGTCGCCGGCCCGGCCGGGCACGACGCCCTGGACTCCCTGGGCATCAAGGCCGGCGTCGTGCGCCAGACGACGACCAACTCCAGCGGCCAGGTGGTTTCGGCCGACGGCAACGGCACGGTCTACGGCCTGCAGCTCGACAACGACCTCAACCTGAATTCGGCGGACGCAATCAAGCACGCGGCGGCGCAGCTCGCCGGCGCCATGAGCACGCTGGTCGGGGCCTACCGCGACCTCAAGGCCGCCGCCACGCCGCAGCCGAAGACCACCACCAACAAGGCCAGCGGCCCGGTGCCGACCTACATCTCCAACGAGATCGCCAACTACCAGGCCGCGCTCAACCGCCTGACCGGCGGCGGCTGACCGTCCGTGGCCGACGGGCGGCTTGAAACCGGCCGGGCGGCGAAGTAGCCAGGGCCGGCATGCCCAGCTCCGTCACCGCCCTTCTGCAGGATCGCCGCGTGCTCATGGGCCTGGGCGGGGCCTTGGCGCTGGCCCTCGGGCTCGGCCTCGCGGTGGTGATCGCCGGGCGAGACAAGGGCCCGCGCGAGGCCCCTCCGGCCTCCCAGGGCGGCCTGATCGTCCAGACCGGCCGCGACGACGACGTCAAGCTCGACCCGAAGCGGCCGCTGCGCTGCTTCGTGGGCGGCAAGTTCGTCGGCGAACTGCCCCTCGACGAGTGCGCCCGGCGCAACGGCGTCGCCAGCGGCGCCCTCGACGTCGGCGTCGACCAGTCCGGCGCCCTGGCCGCGTCCGGCGGCGCCGGCGGCCCCTCGGCCCAGATCACGCCGCTGCCGCAGCCTGTGACGCCCCTGGCCCCGACGCCGGCCAGCCCGCCCGCAGAGACCCCCGCTCCCGTTGCCCCGGCCGCGCCCGCGGCGACGCCAACCGTGACGCCGGCCCATGCGGCCGTGCACGCCCCGTCCGGCGCCTGCTGGCGGCGCACCGGGACGGAGTGGAGGAAGCTGCCGAACGACATGACCCTGAACGCCTGCCTGCAGGCGCTCTACGCCGGCCATTGCGCGGGCCCTCGCGACGCCGTCTACGGACGGTGGATCGATCAGACCCTGCGCGCGGTTCAGGGACGGATAGAGATCTCGCGCGACAACCACAGCTTCCGCACCCTGGTGGAACAGGGGCCGAGCTGCGCCGTTCCGACGATCTGAGCCGTTTCCCGACACGGGCCGATCGTTGTAAAGCTTGATGATGACTGTTCGCCGTTCCCTTGCCCTCATGGCCGCCGGCCTTTGCGTCGCGTTCCTCGGCGCCTGTTCGAAGAGCGTGGAGGCGCCGGTCGACCGCGGCGTCTGCTGGCACGCGGCCCAGACCCGGGACGGCAAGATCAAGTTCAACAAGGTCGCCGAGAACGTCCCCGACCTCGAGCACTGCGCCGGCCAGCTCGAAGCCCTGCGCCTGAAGTTCCTCGGCCTCGGCGGCTCGACGCACGAGCTCACCGGCGCCTACCAGGGCACCTGGCTCTTCCTGCAGCGCGAGGGTGTGTTCACGGCCCAGAGCCTCGAGGGCGTGAAATACCCGTTCATGGTCCGCACCGGCGACGGCCGCCTGGCGATCCCCGGCGCCATGCCGCAGCAATAGCTGTGGACGAATTGGAACAAACCTGGAACATTTGCTTGCGCGGCCCCGCGCCGGCCTGCTAGCCTCCCGGCTAGATTCCAGCGCGCGGGGTCGCTGGGCGAGCACAGGAGCCGGACCATGTCGGGCAGCGTCAACAAGGTCATCCTCGTCGGCAACCTCGGGGCAGATCCCGAGATCCGCACCCTCAACTCCGGCGACCGGGTCGCCAACCTGCGCCTCGCCACGTCCGAGACCTGGCGCGACCGCAACAGCGGCGAGCGGCGCGAGCGCACCGAGTGGCACCGCGTGGTGATCTTCAACGACAACCTGGTGAAGGTGGCCGAGAACTACCTGCGCAAGGGCTCGAAGGTCTACATCGAGGGCGCCTTGCAGACGCGCAAGTACCAGGACAATTCCGGCCAGGAGCGCTACGCGACCGAGGTCGTGCTGCAGAAGTTCCGCGGCGAGCTGACCATGCTCGACGGTCGTGGCGAGGGCGGCGGCGCCGCCGAGAGCGGCGACTTCGGCGGCTATTCCAGCGGCGGGCGCGCGTCCGGCTCGCGCTCGGGCCCTGCCGAGAGCTTCAGCGCCGATCTCGACGACGAAATCCCGTTCTGAAGCGGCGTTTCCAGCCGGACAAGATCGGGCTTCCTGACGCCATCGCCACGCTCAGGGCGACGCGAAGGGTGCGTTTTTCGGCCTTGTATTGGTGCAAGCGCCCCGATTGAAGCTGTCGGCATTGACACATTCGCCGGCGCCTTTATCGCGCGTCTTCGCGCCAAGTCGTGCTCGCTTCCCCGCGGCGCGTCCGGGGTGGGGGAGTGCGCCTTAGAATGGTGTCGATCGTAGCGTTCTGGCGTCCCAGGCGGGACCGCCGATCTCATTTCCGAACCCTGCCGCCACGGCCGGTCAGGCCGCCCGCCCCGATCCGGGCCCTGAAGTCGACGCCCCGCTCACGCCCGCTGGCGATGCCGGTCCAGGACCTGCGACGCTGCGGACCCGCGCCGGCCCTGGCGGGGCGCGGGCCCATGGCGCTGCGCCGCGCGGCCGTGATCGCCGGCGCCCTGGCGGCGGCGGTCGCCGACGGGGCCCTGCTCGGCCGCATCCTCGCCCCCGATGGCTTCTCGGCCGCCGAGGCGGTGACGCTCGCCCTCTCGGTGGTGCTCAGCGCCTGGGTCGGCTTCGGCTTCATGAGCGCCCTGGCGGGCTTCTTCGCCGCCCTCGGCGACCGCGACACAGACCCTGGCGCGCGCCCCGCCCCGCAAGGGCGCACCGCCATCCTGATGCCGACCTACAACGAGGATCCGGGCCTGGTGCTCAGCGCGCTGGAGGCGATGGCCGAGGACCTGGCGCGGCTGGGGATGGAGCGGCTCTACGACCTCTTTGTCCTCAGCGACACCCGCGACGAGGCGATCGCCTCGGCCGAGGCCGTCGGCGTGCTGCGCATGCGGCTGCGGCTCGAAGGCGGCCCGCGGGTGTTCTATCGCCGGCGGCCGAAGAACATCGACCGCAAGGCCGGCAACATCGCCGACTGGGTCCAGGCCCACGGCGGCGCCTATGCCTACATGCTGGTCCTGGACGCCGACAGCCTGATGGCCGCCGAGACCGTCGCCGCCCTGACCTCGGCCATGGACGCCGAGCCGGGGCTCGGGCTCCTGCAGAGCGTGCCCACGATCATCAACGCCCGCACCCCGTTCGCGCGGCTGCAGCAGTTCGCGGCGCGGGTCTACGGCCCGGTCTACGCCCGCGGCCAGCAGTGGTGGTCGGGCGCCGAGGGCAACTACTGGGGCCACAACGCCATCATCCGCGTCGCCGCCTTCGCCGAGAGTGCGGGCCTGCCGCACCTCTCCGGTCCCAGGCCCTTCGGGGGCCACGTGATGAGCCACGACTTCGTCGAGGCCGCGCTGCTGCGCCGTCGCGGCTGGGCGGTGCGCACGGCCGCGACGCTCGGCGGCAGCTACGAGGAGACGCCGCCGACCCTGCTCGACACCGCCGCGCGCGACCGGCGCTGGTGCCAGGGCAACCTGCAGCACGTGCGCCTGCTGGGCGCGGCCGGGCTGCACTGGGTCAGCCGCCTGCACCTGGCGCTCGGCGTCTTCGCCTATCTGGCGCCGGCGCTGTGGCTGGCGCTGCTGGTGTTCAGCGGCCTGGCCTGGCCGGCCGAACGGCTCTCGCAGGGCTCGCCCGAGCGCGCCGAGGCGGTGGCGCTGCTGGCGCTCAACCTCGGCCTCCTGGCGACGCCCAAGGTGCTGGCCCTGGCCCTCGCCCTGCGCTCGCCGAAGAGCCGGGCGGGCTTCGGCGGCGCCGGCCGCCTTGTGGCAGGCTTCGCCGCCGAGAGCGTGGTCTCCTTGCTCACCGCGCCGGTGATGATGCTGATGCAGAGCGTGGCCGTCGCCGACGTGCTCCTGGGGCGCGACAGCGGCTGGGCCGCGCAGCGGCGCGAGGGCGCAGAGCTCAGCCGGCGGGACGCCTGGCGCGCGCATGGCGGACACGTGCTGCTGGGCGTCTTCGGCGCCCTGGCGGCCCTGGTGCTCAGCCGCTCGTTCCTGCTCTGGGCCAGCCCGGTGTTCCTGAGCCTGACGCTGTCGGCCGCCCTGTCGGCGCGGACCTCGCGGCAGGGGCCGGTCCGCACCGGCGAGGCGCGCCTGCTGCAGATCCCCGAGGAGCGCGCGCCGCCGCCGGTCCTGGTCCGGGCGCTGGCCCTGCGGCAGGCCTATGCGGCCGAGGCCAAGGTCCGCCGGACCATCGCGGCCATGCTGCGCGAGCCGGTCGTGCCCTACGACCTGGCCGGCGCCGCCGCCTTCGCCGCCGCGCCGCGGGTGTCCCTGGCCGCCTGACGGGACGGCTCAGAACGCCTGGTAGAGCCAGGTCTCGGTCAGCGCCTGGCCGCCGCGACGCAGGAAGGCGCGCAGGTCCAGCGCCGCGCCCGGCTTCACCTCGGCGTCGAACGCCAGACGCCAGGCGGGCCGGCCGACGACCGGATAGGCCACGGCGCCGAACGGCTGGCCGTAGCTTAAGCTCACCACCGGCCCGACCCCGCTCGACCGGTCTAGGCCCGCCAGACCCTCGCCGGCGAAGTCGACGACGAACTTGCGCCGCCCGGGCGGGAAGGGACCGGCGGGCGGCCCGCCGCGGCCGGTGCGGGTCGCCGTGACGCGGGCGACGCCGGGGGCGATGGGCTCCTCGGCGCCCCAGTGCAGGCGCCAGGCGAGGTCCAGGCGGTCGCCGGGACCGACCGGCGCGGCAGGCGTCCAGAAGGCGACGACATTGTCGAAGGTCTCGCCCCCGGTCGGGATCTCCAGCAGCTGCACCGAGCCTTCGCCCCAGTCGCCGACCGGCTCGACCCAGCAGCTCGGCCGCCGGTCGTAGAAGGCGCCGTCGTCCTGGTAGTCGGCGAAGGTGCGGTCGCGCTGCATCAGGCCGAAGCCCTTGGGTGCGCGGTCGCGGAACGCGTTCAGCATCACCCGCGGCGGATCGATCAGCGGGCGCCAGATGCGCTCGCCCGCGCCGGTCCACATCGCCAGGCCGTCGGAATCGTGGATCTGCGGTCGCCAGTCCGACTCCGCGCCGCGGTCGCCCAGGCCGTACCAGTACATGGTCGTCAGCGGCGCGACGCCGGGCCGGGCGACGGCCTGGCGGAAGCTGACCTGGGCGTCGATGTCCTGGACCAGCCCCCCGGGCCCACGGCGATGGACGATGCGGTAGGCGCCGGCGACGCTGGGGCTGTTGAGGCGGGCGTAGACGGTGAAGGCGGCGCCCGGACCCGGCTCCAGCCAGAAGGCGGAGAAGCGCGGAAACTCCTCGGCGCCTGGACCGCCCGCGTTCAGCGCCAGGCCCCGGGCCGAAAGGCCGTACTGGTTGAACGGGTCGGCCGCGCGGAAATAGGCGGCGCCGATGAAGGCCGCCCAGTCGGTGCGGTCGTCCGCGTTCATGATCCGGAAGCCGCCGAAGCCGGCCTGCGGGCCCAGACCCGCCACCGGCGAGCCGGTGGGCAGGTCGAACAGCTGCGGCGAATAGGGCACGGCCCGGGCCTGCCCGCCTTGCACGACGGCGATCTCGACCGGTGTCGGCGCGGTCGTCGCCAGGGGGAAGAAGCGCACGCCGTGATCGCCCTGGCCGCGCCACAGCGTCCGCTCGGCGCGGTACCGCGCCCGGCCGAAGGCGTCGAAGTCGATCGCGGCCACCTTGTCCCCGGGCGGGGCAGGGGGCGCGACGTAGGGCCGCCCGGCGGCCGCCGCGGCCTCGCGCTGCAGCCGCTCCCACGAGAACGGCCGCACGGGCCCGAGCGGGACCTCGGACGGCCAGGCCGGCTCGGCCCCCGCGGCCCGCCCGGCGGCGAGGACGACCCACGCCGCGAGGGCGCGCGCCATGGCGTCCCGCCGGCTCGGCGCGATCCCGGCGTTGGGAGTGGGGGAGGGCATGCGCCATGCCTAGAACACGACGGCCGCGGACGAAACCTTGGCCGCGCCGCTTTCGCGCAAGCCGCAGGGGCGCTACGCCTTGGCCCGGCGCAGACGAGGGAGGGCGGCGATGGCGGCTTCGGCGGCGGCGGGCGGACGGGTGCGGACCCTGCAGTATCTGCTGGCGGCGGTGTTCTTCGTGCTGGGCGGCTGGTGCGTCGTCTCGCCGGGGACGATGCTGGCGCTCTGCATCCGGCCGGCGTTCCGTTCCGACCTGCCGATCGTGACCCTCCTGGCCCAGGCCTTCGGCGCCCAGGCCCTGATCGCAGGCCTCTTCGCCGCCTTCTCGACGTTCACGGCCCGCACCTTCCTCGCCTACGGCCTGGCCCTGATCCCGTTCTTCGTCTTCGACGCCTGGTTCTACGTCGTGCGCCCGATGCTGACCCCGGTCGGGCTGCTGGACGCAGTCGGCAACGTGATCATGCTCGCCGTCTGCTGGATGGGCTGGCGCGCGGCCCGGCGCGGCTGACGGCTCAGCGTCCGCCGGTCTCGAAATCGAAGTCCGGCGCGCGCTTGGGGCCCTGGCCGAAGCCAAGGACGAGGGACACGAACGCGGTGCGCCGATGGCTGTCGAAGCGGGACGTCTGCTTGAGGGCCGCGGTGTCGATGCGGGTCGTCGAGTTCGAACTGGCGGCGACGTCGACGGCGCTGACCACCAGGGAGAGCTTGTCGCTGAACTTGTGGCGCCATCCGATGTTGGCGTAGGCGCTGGCCGGGCTGACGCCCTGCGCCCCGACCTCGGCCTGCATGACGTGGACGTCGAGCTGGATCAGGTCCTTGCGGCTCGCCTGCCAGCCGAGCGTCAGATTGCCCCCGGCGCCCAAACCTTCCCGGTGCGCCAGCTGCGCCGCGGCCGACGCGTCGATCTCCGTCCAGCCGCCGTGCACGCCGAGGTTCAGGGTCAGGGTCCGCCCGAGCTTCCCGCTCGCCGTCAGCTCGGCGCCCGCCGAGCGGCTCGACACGAGGTTGGCGCTGGTCGACAGCAGGACGCCGCCGCCAAGGTCGGTCAGCACGTCGGTGACGCCGCCCTGGCTGCGCCTGTAGTAGCCCGACAGGGCGTAGGCGCGCCCGCCGCGCTCCATGTCGAAGCGCAGTTCGTACTGGTCGGTCCGCTGCGGCTCCAGGCCGGGATTCCCCCGCGATCGGTAGAAGGGGCCGTAGGCGAAGACGAACGGGTCGTAGCTGGGCGCGGCGGGGCGCGAGACCCTCTGGCTGTAGCTGAACACCAGCTGGCGCTTGGCGTCGAAGCGCCAGCCGAGGTGCAGGGTCGGGTAGAGCCGCGCTTCGTCGCGCACGGTGCGACCAGCCGACCCGGCCTGGCCGAAGGCGAGGTGGGTGGCCTCGAAGCGCAAGCCACCCAGCACCGTGAAGCGGCCGAACGGGCGCTCGTAGGTCGAATAGAGGGCAGCGATGGCGCGGTCGAAGTCGAAGCGGTCGTGCTGGCCCGGATCGAACGGCGAGTCCGCCGCGGCCGCGCCGTTGACGGCGTCGTTGTCGAGGCTGTCGGCTTCCCACTGCACGTCCAGGCCCGCCTTCAGCTCGCCGCCGCCGGGCCGCGGCGTCCGGAAGTCCGCCTTCAGGGTGGTCTCGTTGAAGACGTCGGTCCGTCGCCTTCTGTCGAACGTGGGGGCGGCGGCCGGCAGGGCGATGGAGTTGGCCGTCTGGCCGCGCGAGTCGTTCGCGTTGCGGCTCTGCTGCAGGCTGACGACGAGGTCGTGGTCCTGGCCGGCGAAGGTGCGCCGCCAGTCCGCCTCGAAGCTCTCGGAATCGAAGCCGAACCGCTGGCGTCCGGCCGTGTCGTAGAGGTTGTTCACGTCGCCCAGGCCGTCGCGCCCGACCCGGTGATCGCTGCTGTCCGTCTCGCTGGCCGAACCGAAGGCCGTGAGGATGGCGCTGAGGCGCGTGCGCGCGTCGGGGTCGTAGTCCGCCGCCAGCCGCACGTAGCCGGAGTTGCGCGTTCCGTCGCCGTGCGAGGTGTCGTCGACAGTCGAGGTGACGTCGCCGGCCGGGCCGAGGCTCGTCTGCAGGTCGCGGGTATCGTAGCGGTCGACGTCGTGGCGCACGCCGGCGAAGGCCGAAACCGTCAGCTTCCGGTCCTTGCGGTTCAGCACCAAGCCCGTGTTCCAGCGGCCGTCCGGTCCGCCGGTGATGCGGATCGTGCCCGTGGTCCCGGGCGGGGCGGTCCTGCGGGTGACGAGGTTGATCACGCCGCCCGACCCGTCCGGTCGCAGCGCGGCGGTGGGGTTGGTCAGGACCTCGACGCGGGCGAACTGGCCGGCGGGGATCGAGACCAGGGCCTGGCCCGACCCGGGTCCGCTGAACAGCGTCGAGGGCTTGCCGTCGACCAGGATGGTCACGCCGCGGTCGCCGCGCAGGCTGACGTTTCCGTCCAGGTCGACACTGACCTCGGGCACGTTGCGCAGCACGTCGGCGACCGACCCCGTTCCCCCCTGCAGGTCCTTGGTCACGTCGTAGCTGCGCCGGTCGATCGAGGTCTTTACCGGCTCCTGCGGCGCGGTGACGGTGACTTCGCTGGCGGTCGGCGCTGGCTTGGAAGCCGGCGCGTCGCCGGTCGAAGGGGCCGTCTCGGCAAAGGCGGGGGCCGCGGCGAGAGCCAAGGCAAGCGCCGCCAGCGCGACGCGCTCGGGCAGGGCGGTCGTCGGTTCGGCGTCTGCGGGCATCGGCGGCTCGTACTGGGCGGCTCGTCGCGCCGCGATGCGAAGCTTTGCCGCGAAGTGTGGCGCAATCCCGGCGGGAACTCCATGCCCACTCGCCTGCGCGCCGCCGGACCGGCCGCCGGACGAAGGATCAATTTTCGCGAACGTTCAGGACTCTTGCGGCGGCGGCGGCTGGGTTAGGCTCGCCCACGATCGGAAGCGTCACAAGACTTCCGCGGGAGGTCGCCCATGGCGGA
>DASZQQ010000572.1:0-3186 GCA_035549595.1 Caulobacteraceae bacterium | reverse complement strand
GGTCCGTCTGGAGTTCTACACCCCGGCCGAGCTGCAGAAGGTCCTGACCCAGGCGGCGCGCAAGATGGGCACGAACCTGTCGCCCGAGGGCGCCGCCGAGATCGCCGGCCGGGCCCGGGGGACGCCGCGCGTCGCCGGGCGCCTGCTGCGCCGCGTGCGCGACTTCGCCTCCGCCGAGGGGGCCGAGGTGATCGACCGCGCCTGCGCCGGCCGGGGCCTCGCCCGGCTCGAGGTCGACGCCGCCGGCCTCGACAGCCTCGACCGCCGCTACCTGACCGCCCTCATCGAGAACTACGGCGGTGGCCCGGCCGGGGTCGAGACCCTGGCCTACGCCATTGCCGAGGCGCGCGACGCCGTCGAGGACGTGATCGAGCCGTTCCTCATGCAGCAAGGCTTCATCCAGCGCACGCCGCGCGGGCGCCTCGCCTGCGCCAAGGCCTACGAGCACCTGGGCCTTCACGCCCCGCCCGAAGTCGCCCCCCCGCCGTCCCGCCGCCAGGGGACCCTCTTCGACGAGGACGAGTGATGGGGCTGCAGCCTTCCTCCCTCCCCTTCATGGGGAGGGACAGCGAAGCGAAGCTTCGCAGGGTGGGGAAGCGTGAGGACGTCCGTCTCGCTCGCCGGTCGGCGCCCAGGCCCTCGCGAGACTTCCCCACTCTGTCCGCTTCGCGGCCTTTCCCTCCCCATGAAGGGGAGGGAGGAAGATGACCGACACTCCCACCGCCGGGCGCTTCGAGGGGCGCGAGCATGTGTTGCCGGTGCGCATCTACTACGAGGACACCGACTTCACGGGCATGGTCTACCACGCCAACTACCTGCGCTATTTCGAGCGCGGGCGATCCGACTTCATGCGCCTGATCGGGGTCGACCACACCGCGCTGCTGAACCGGCCCGATCCCGCCGCCTTCACGCTGAGCCGCATCGAGGTCGATTTCCGCCGTCCGGCGCGGGTCGACGACGCCCTCGTGGTGCGCACCACCTGGGACTCGGTGAAGGGCGCCACGGCCGTGATCCGCCAGCGCATCGAGCGCGGCGACGAGGTGCTGGCGCAGGCCGTGGTCCACGCCGTGGTGATCACGCCGCAGGGCCGTCCGCGCCGTCCGCCGAAGGAACTGATCGAACGCCTCGCGCCGCATCTTGCGCCGCCGGACGCGTCATAGTTTCACCATTCCCCGTCCCTTAAGAACCAGCACGATGAATCCCGCCGCGCCGATCACCGCCCAGAACTTTTCCCCCATCTACGTCTTCACCCACGCGAACATCGTCGTGCAGGTGGTCCTGGCCGGCCTGATGCTGGCCTCGCTGTGGTCTTGGGCGACGATCATCGACAAGACCATCCGGCTTGCGTCGCTGAACCGCCAGGCG
Organism: Caulobacteraceae bacterium; assembly: GCA_035549595.1. Classification (GTDB taxonomy): domain Bacteria; phylum Pseudomonadota; class Alphaproteobacteria; order Caulobacterales; family Caulobacteraceae; genus Acaudatibacter. Next base: position 1,821 of record DASZQQ010000572.1, on the reverse strand, counting down.
AACCGGTTCGAGGACCAGGTCGGATCGGGCCGCTCGCTGGAGGACGTCGCCGCCTCGGCCGGCGATGCGCCGCGCCACGCCCTGCCGCGCATGCTGCAGGCCGCGCTTCGGGAGTGGAAGGACGCCAGGGCCAAGGGGCTGCTCACCTCGGCCTCGGCCGAGGCCCAGACCGCGTTCCTGATCCAGCGCATCGACCGGGTGCTCGACAGCGTCATCGCCCGCGAGGCGATGCGGGTCGAGGACGGGCTGGGCAGCCTCGCCATCGTCGCCACCGCCTCGCCGTTCATCGGCCTCTTCGGCACCGTCTGGGGCATCATGAGCGCCTTCCAGTCGATCGCCATCCAGAAGAACACCAACCTGTCGGTGGTGGCGCCCTCGATCGCCGAGGCCCTGTTCGCGACCGCCGTGGGCCTGGCCGCGGCCATTCCGGCCTACATCGCCTACAACAAGTTCTCCGGCGACGCGGCCAAGTACGCCTCGCGCCTGGAGGGCTTCGCCGACGACCTGGTGACCGCCATCCAGCGGCGCCTCGCCGAGCGGGCCTGACGCCATGGCGCTTTCCGTCAACGACGCGATCGGCGGCGGGCGGCGGCGGGGCCGGGTGCGGCGCGCGCGCCGCGCGGCGCTCTCCGAGATCAACGTCACGCCGCTCGTGGACGTGATGCTGGTGCTGCTGATCATCTTCATGATCTCCGCGCCCCTGCTGACCGTCGGCGTGCCCCTGCAGCTGCCCAAGACCGAGGCCGGCGCGATGCAGGACCAGACCGAGCCCCTGACCGTGTCGGTGCGCGAGGACGGGGCGATCTTCCTGAACGACACCCAGGTGCCTTTCGCCAACTTCTCGCCGGCGATGCGCGAGATGGCCGGCCAGGGCTTCCAGCGGCCGATCTACGTGCGCGCCGACGGCCGCGCGCCCTACGCCGTGGTCGCCCAGGTCATGGCGGCGCTCTCGGCCTCGGGCTTCTCGACCATCAACCTGATCACCGACACCGGCGGGCCGTCGTCCGGCGCGCCCCCGGCCGGGGCGGTCGAGGCCAAGACCGCGGCGGCCGCGCCGGCGGGGACGCAGCCATGAGCCTCGCCGGCCACGGCTGGCAGGAGCGCGAGAGCCGCCTCCCGGCCCTGGCCGCGGCGGCCGTGCTGCACGTCGCCCTGTTCGCCACGATCGCCCTGTTCGGCGCGCCGAAGATCCTGCCCGGCGGCAACGCGGTGCCGATCAACATCGTCACCAGCGCCCCGACCACCGACTCGCGACCGGCCGAGCAGGCCGACCAGGTGCAGACGGCGCAGACCGAGACGCCGGTCCCCGAGGCGCCGCCGAGCCCAGCGCCGCCTCCGCCGCCGAAGGCCGGTCGGACGAGGCGCGTACCGCGCGATAATCGGCCAGCGCATCGCGGTCGCGCCCGAGCGCCTCGGCGAGACGGCCGCGCAGCAGCCGCAGGCGAATCGCCTGTTCCGGCATGGGACCGATCGTCTGAAGATCGTTGCTGCGTGCGGCGGCGCCATCATAGTCGCGCACCTCCAGCGAGGCCTGCATCGCCTCGATCAGGATGATGCGCTGCAGATCGAGCGGCAAAGAGATGATCGCGGACCCGACGTTCTTGAACTTCTCCCGTGCGTCGGCCCATTTCTCCTGACGCGCCGCTGCCAGCCCCTTCCACAATTCCGAATCGAAGGAGCCTGCGATCACCGGATTGTTGAGATCCTTCATGGCGGGCTCGATGCGGCCCACCAGAATCTCTGCGACCGCGCGCGCCATCAGCGCCGGCTGCATGTTGTCCTGCGCCTGCGGCTTCAACAGCGCGAGATCGAATGCGCCCT
>DASZQQ010000571.1:0-28220 GCA_035549595.1 Caulobacteraceae bacterium | reverse complement strand
CGGCATCAGGAAGAAGCCGGCGACGCCATCGGGCGCGGCGATGGTGACGCGCCCGGCCTCGTCGCGGTCCTTGCCGGCCACGTCGCGCACGATCGACTCACCGAACCGGGCCATGCCGGAGGCCAGGCGGTGCATGGTCTGGCCCGCCTGGGTGAGGGTCACGCCGCGCGTCGAGCGCAGGAAGAGCCGCGCGCCCAGCCGGGTCTCGAGCTCCTCCATCCGTCGGCTGATCGTCGGCTGGGTCATCGCCAGAATGCGAGTAGCCGCGCTCAGGCTTCCGGTCTCGGCGACCGCAAGGAAGATGCGGACGTCGTTCCAGTCGAGTTTTCCCCAGAGCTCGGAGGCCTGGCTCATGGATTCTTGTATGGCGGTCATGCGCCTAGCCGACAAGGTTGTGACACGATCACCTTACAACAGCCCGGACAAAAGGTCAGGAGTCGCCGCAACACGGCGCATTTCGCCGCAGAATCGCCTCGACGGGGCCGTTCCGGCTGGTGGCTGGGCGCATAGGCGCGATGCCAACTTCGCCGAAGCGCGAGGAAAATCATCGGTTTAGTTGGACGAGGCGACTGATCCGAAAGGCGCCGACATGTCCATCCTCCAGAGCATCACCCTGCTGCCCCAGCCGCGGTTGAATCTGCGCGCGGTCATCGAGGTGGCGTCCGTTCACAATGTTGCGCCCGTGCAGCGCCGCGACCTGCCGTCGATGCGCGACCTGGCCGAACGGCTGATGGACCACAAGGTGGCGAGCCTGGCCACCTACCGGGCGGTCCAGAGCGTGCAGCCGTGCTCGCTGCTGGTGTACAAGGAAGAGGGCCGGGTGACGGGCGTCATCGGCATGCTGTTCCTGCGCGCCGCCGCGGTCGAGCAGCTGGTGGCGGGCGAGTTCGACGCCCTGGATCCCGCGCTCGAGCTTCTGACGGCCGAGGACGAGGCGCCGGTCGCCGCCTATGCCTGGGGCGTGGCCGCGGAGACGAAGGACGCCGGCAAGGCGATCCTCGGCGGCGGCGCGGCCGTGCGCCAGAAGCTGTTCCCGACCATCACCGCCTTCACCCGCGCCGTGACCGGCGCCGGCCGCCACGTGGCCGTCACCCGCTACGGCTACCGCTCGCTGCGCTTCGACGGCGACGACCTGATGGTGCGCGAGCCCGCCCAGGCCGCGGAGGTCGCCGCGTGAACGCCCGGCTCGAACTCAACCCGCCGATCCGTCCCTACGCCTTCGACGCCAAGGTCCGCGTCGACATCGCGGGCAGCCTGGACGACCTCCTGCAGATGGCCGCCATCCGCGCGGTCGTCTACATGGGCGAGCAGGCCTGCCCGTTCGACGAGGAGTTCGACGGCAACGACTTCAACGGCGCGACGCACCTGATCGCCCGCGTCGGCGGCGAGCCGGTCGGGGTGATGCGCATCCGCTGGTTCGCCGGCTTCGTGAAGTTCGAACGCTTCGCCGTGCTCGGCCGCCGCCGCGGCGGCGAGGTCGCACGGGCGCTGTTCGACGCCGCCTATGGCCTCGCCGAGCGCAAGGGCTACCGGCTGGTGCTCGGCTACATCCAGGCGCGGCTGCTGCCGTTCATGAAGCGCGTCGGCGGCCTGAAGGAGCGCACCGGCCGGCCGCGGTTCGTGTTCTCGGATCACGAATACGTCGAGGTCGAGCGGGCGCTGGAGCCGGGGCCCGACGCCATCGACGTCGACACCGATCCGATGGTCATGATCCGGCCGGAAGGCGCCTGGGACCGCCCGGGCGTGCTCGACTACTCGGCCAGCCGTCCGGCCACCAATCCCCACTGAAGCCAAGTTGAACTCATGTTGCTTTCGTCGCTTACCCCAGCGTCCCGTTTCGAGCGTCCGCGACCGCGGCTCGTCTGTGTCGACCTTCAGCGCGAATACGTCGTTCCCGGCCGCCCGCTGTTCGCGGCGGGCGCGGGCGAGATCGCCGAGACCTGCGTGCGCGTGCTCGCCCATGCCAGGGCCGCGGACTGGCGCGTGGTCCACGTCCGGCGCCGGCTTTCCGACGGCCTGTTCGACGTCAGCGGGCACTTCGGCGCGCCCATCGAGGGCCTGAGGCCGCTGATCCGCGAGCCGGTGTTCGCCCACTCGACCTTGTCGGCGTTCGGCAACCGGGACTTCGACTTCGAGATGCGCGAGGCCCTCGGCGAAGAGGTGTTCCTGATGGGCTTCTCGCTGAGCGGCAGCCTGCTGGCGACCGCGCTCGGCGCCATCGACGCCGGCCTGTCGCCGACCGTCATCGCGGACGCGGCCGGGGCCGCGCCGGCGCCGGGGATCGATCACGAGACCGCGCGCGACGCGGCGATGACGCTGCTCGGTTCGCTCGTCCGCATGGCGGACAGCCGCCAGGTGCTGGACGTCGGGGCAGCGGTGGGAGCGCCCGCGTGACGGACATCGGCCTGGGCGAGACGCCCTTCAACCGCGACGAGACGCTGGCGGCTCTGCCCAGCCTGCTGTCGCTCGCGCGGCAGGTCATCGTCACGGCCTTCGACCCGGGCGATCCGGAAGTCGACGCCCTGCGCGCGCTCATCGAGGAGTGCGTCGTCGGGGTGCACCGCGTGTGCCTGCGCGAACAATTGAGGGCCGCCGACGACGGCGGTCGAAGTGGGACTTGAAGAGGACCTGAATGTCGGGGGACAGGATGGAGTTCGAACAAATCAGGCCGCACCTGCTGCTGCTGCTTGAACTGTACCGCAACGCGGGAACCGACGAGGCCAGGGCCAATCTGGTGGGCCTGTTCGAGAACGCGTTCCTGACGACCGCCTGGCACGTCGCCACCGACCTGCTGGACAACGGCTGGGAGCCGGTGGCGGCCGGCGGCCTGCGACGCGGCGCGGAGGGACGGCTGAGGCTGGTGCGTTGAAGCGCCCCGTCGGGGCCCGAGTAGAGGCGCTGACAGCGCTCGCAGAAATATTGAAACCGGCACAGTGACAGTATCTGTTGCGGCCGGGCGAGGGCGAATTATGTAACCGACACTGTTTCGGTTCGTGAAAGGCCCTCTCCCATGTCCACCCCCGTCAAGGTCGCCATCGTCTATCACTCCGGCTACGGCCACACCGAGGTGCTCGCCGCAAAGGCCGCCGAAGGCGTCCGCGACGCCGGCGCCGAGCCGGTGCTGCTGAAGATCGAAAGCGCGGCGCAGGACTTCGACCCGGCCCTCGCCGCCATCGGCGACGCGGACGCGGTCCTGTTCGGCGCGCCGACCTACATGGGCGACGTCTCGGCGACGTTCAAAGCCTTCGCCGACGCCAGCGCCAAGGCCTTCTTCACCCAGGCCTGGAAGGACAAGCTCGCCGGCGGCTTCACCAATTCGCACAGCTGGTCGGGCGACAAGGTCCACGCCCTGACGAGCCTCGCGGTCCTGGCCGCCCAGCACGGCATGCTGTGGGTCAGCCTCGGCGTCGCCCCGCCGGCGGTGACCGCGGCCGAGCGCGGGCCGGAAACGCTGAACCGCGTCGGCGCCTTCCTGGGCCTGGCCGCGCAGTCGGACAACGCCTCGCCAGAGGTCACCCCGCCCGAGGGCGACCGCGAAACCGCCCGCCTTCAGGGGCTGCGCCTGGCCGAAGCCGCCCTGCGCTGGAAGCGCGGCCAGGCCGCGACCCTGGCCGAGGCCGCCTAGGAGAGAATCAGCCGCCGACCAGCAGCGTCGAGCAGGCGCGGGTCTGGCGGGTCAGCTGCTGGCGGCGGAAGAAGATCTGCATGGCGTCGGTGGTCGGGTCGCGCGAGGCCTCCCAGACGCCGTGGTCGCCGTAGCGGGTCAGGAGCAGCAGCCGCACCTGGCCCGCCGCCGCGTCCGCGGCGTCGGGCTCGGCGCGGAACAGGCCGAAGATCTTCGCGTCGAACTGGGTCTCGAAGCTGGGCCAGGCCTCGGCCGAGAGGGCGACGAACTCGTCCACGTCGGCCGCGCCGACCGTGAACCAGCGGTGTACGTAGACGCCGCCGCCGATCAGCCGGTCCTCCGCCCGCGGCCGGGCGGTGGGGGTCAGGCGGTGGCGCTCGACGACCAGGCCTTCCTTGGCGATCGCCGCCTCGACCGGCGCGAGGTCGCCGCCGTGCGCGAGCACCGCCGCCTCGTTCGCCCACCATCCCAGCTGGGGCTGGAACTGGGCGACGACGTCGCCCCCTGCCGCCGCGCGCGCCGCTGCCAGCCCCTCGGCCAGCCGCCGGTGGGCCTGCCCGGCGCCGTTCAGGCGGACGAACAGGTAGTCCCAGGGCGTGCTCACGCGGCCGCCTCGGCCTGGGCGTAGCCCAGGTCCTTGTTGAGCTCGTCGAGGATCTGCGCCGCCGCGTCGGCGATCACCGTACCGGGCGGGAAGATCAGCCGCGCCCCGGCGTCCCTCAGGGCCTGGAAGTCCGCCGGCGGGATGACGCCGCCGACGACGATCATGATGTCGCTGCGCCCCAGCTTCTCCAGCTCGGCCTTGAGTTCGGGCACCAGGGTCAGGTGTCCGGCGGCCAGGGACGAGGCGCCGACCACGTGCACGCCGCGCTCGACCGCCTCCTTGGCCGTCTCGGCCGGGGTGGCGAAGAGGGGGCCGACGTCGACGGCGAAACCGAGGTCGTCGAAGCCGGTGGCGATCACCTTCTGGCCGCGGTCGTGGCCGTCCTGGCCCATCTTGGCGACCAGGATCGTCGGCGGCCGGCCGTCGGCCTCGCGGAAGGCGGCGATCATCGCCTTCGCCCGCGACACGGTGGGGGCGGGCCCCACTTCGGCGGCGTAGACGCCGCGCACGACCTCGGGCTTGGCCGCATGGCGGCCGAAGGCGCGCTCGAGGGCCAGGCTGATCTCGCCGACGGTGGCCTTGGCGCGCGCGGCCTCGACCGAAAGCTCCAGCAGGTTGGCCCCGCCGCGGGCGCCGGCTTCCAGCGCCGTCAGCGCCGCCTCCACCGCGGCCGGGTCACGCTCGGCCTTCAGCTGCGCCAGGCGGCCGAGCTGGCCGGCCAGCACCGCCGAGTTGTCGACCTTCAGGATCGGGATGTCGTCCTCGGCGTCGGACAGGTAGCGGTTGACGCCGACCACCGTCTGGCGGCCGGAGTCGATGCGCCCTTGCGTGCGCGCGGCGGCCTCCTCGATGCGGCGCTTCGGCAGGCCGGCGTCGATCGCCTTGGCCATGCCACCGAGGGCCTCGACCTCCTGGATGTGCTCCAGCGCGCGCCGGGCCAGGTCGTGCGTCAGGCGCTCGACGTAGTGCGAGCCGCCCCAGGGGTCGATGGTGCGCGTCAGGCCGCTTTCCAGCTGCAGGAAGAGCTGGGTGTTGCGGCTGATGCGGGCCGAGAAGTCGGTCGGCAGGGCCAGGGCCTCGTCGAGCGAGTTGGTGTGCAGGCTCTGGGTCTGGCCATTGGTCGCGGCCATGGCCTCGATGGCGGTGCGTGCGACGTTGTTGAACACGTCCTGGGCCGCCAGGCTCCAGCCGCTGGTCTGCGTGTGCGCGCGAAGTGAGAGCGAGCGGGAGTCCTTCGGGTCGAAGGTCTCGCGCATCAGCTTGGCCCAGAGCAGGCGCGCAGCCCGCTGCTTGGCCACCTCCATGAAATAGTTCATGCCCGCGTTCCAGAAGAACGACAGGCGCGGCGCGAAGGCGTCCACGGCCATGCCGGCGGCGACCCCGGCGCGCACGTACTCGACGCCGTCGGCCAGGGTGTAGGCCAGCTCCAGGTCCAGCGAGGCGCCGGCTTCCTGCAGGTGGTAGCCGCTGATCGAGATCGAGTTGAACTTCGGCATCTCCCGCGCCGTGTAGGCGAAGATGTCGGAGATGATCCGCATCGAGGGCCCGGGCGGGTAGATGTAGGTGTTGCGGACCATGAACTCCTTGAGGATGTCGTTCTGGATGGTCCCGGAGAGGGCCGCGTGCGGCACGCCCTGCTCCTCGGCGGCGACGATGTAGAGCGCCAGGATCGGCAGCACGGCGCCGTTCATGGTCATCGACACGCTCATCTTGTCGAGCGGGATGCCGGAGAACAGCGTGCGCATGTCGAGGATGGAGTCGATGGCGACGCCCCCCATGCCGACGTCGCCCATCACCCGCGGGTGGTCGGAATCGTAGCCGCGGTGGGTGGCCAGGTCGAAGGCGACGGAGAGGCCCATCTGCCCGGCCGCCAGGTTGCGGCGGTAGAAGGCGTTCGACTCCTCGGCCGTGGAGAAGCCGGCGTATTGGCGGATCGTCCACGGGTTGGTCAGGTACATGGTCGGGTAGGGGCCGCGCAGGAACGGCGCCAGGCCCGGATAGCCGCCCGGGAAGTCGAGGCCGGCGGACTGGGCCGGACCGTAGGCCGGGCGCACGGCGACGCCCGCGGGGGTTTCCCAGGCCTCGCCGCCGGCGGCGGGGGCGGGTGTGGCCGCGGCGCCCTTCAGGGCGACGGTGGTGAAGTCGGGAAAGGCGCTCATGCCGCCAGCTCCTCGAGGCGGATGGGGGTCAGGGCCGGACAGCGGCTGTCGGGGCCCGGCAGGCGGACGTCGGGGGCGGCGACGGGCTTCGGCGTGGCGGCTTCCACGGCCGGCGGCTTGTCGTCGGCGTTGGGGAACTTGGTCACGCCCAGCACTGCCAGCTCGCCGGCCTTGATCCGCGCGGCGAGGTCATCGCGGCCGGCCCGGACGCCCTCGGCGACCAGCCCCGCTTCCAGGGCCTTGGCCAGGCCGCCGGCCGCCTCGATGGCCTGGAAGCGCGACCAGGCGGCGGTGGCGATCTCGTCGGTCAGGGCCTCGACGAACCAGGACCCGGCGCCGGGGTCGGCGACGCGGCCGAGGTAGGCCTCCTCCATCAGGATCAGCTGGGCATTGCGCGCCTGGCGCCGGGCGAACGCGGTCGGCAGGCCGATGGCGTCGGTGAAGGCGCCCAGCACCAGGGCGTCGGCTCCGCCCACGGCGGCGGCGAAGCCGGCCGCGGTCAGGCGGATCATGTTCGTCCAGGCGTCGGCGCGGGTCAGCATGCGGCGCGAGGATCGCGCCTCGATGCGCGCGGGGGCAGACGGCTCGCCGCAGCTTTCCGCGATGCGGCGCCAGACCGTGCGCAGGGCGCGCACCTTGGCGAGGCTGGCGAAGTATTCGCCGTCGACGGCGACGCCCAGGACGATGCGGCCAAGGGCGTCGGCCATGGGAAGGCCGGCGCGGACCAGGGCGCGGGCGTAGGCGACGCCGGCCGCGGCGGCCATGGCGACTTCCTCCGCCTCGCCGGCGCCGGCCTCGTGCGCGGTCCGGCCGGTGGCGAGGAAGAGGCTGGCCTTCGGGTAGGTGACCGCCAGGCGCGCCGCGACGTTGGCCGCGGCGATCAGGTGCGCCTCGATCGGGCCCGGACTCGTCCCGGCCGCGGCGAAGGCCGACAGCGGATCGAGGTTCAGCTGCAGCGGGGCCGCGGGCGAGGCCTTGACCACCGCGTCCAGCCAGTCGGCGGCCTTGGCGCCCAGGAAGCCGGCGTCCAGCGCCACCGGGGCGACGTCGGTCATCACTCCGTCCAGCAGGCGCGCCAGGCCCTCGGCCGAGCCGACCGCGACGCCGTCAGCCCCCGTGGGATCGAGGCGCAGCAGCACGGAGGCCGCGCCGCCGGCCAGGGCCTCCAGCGCCTCGGCGTTGGCCGCGGCCGGGTCCGGATTGCGGACCTCGACGCGAAGGTCCCAGAGGCCGTCGGCGTGGCCGGGCCCGGGCGCGGCCGGGGCGACGTCGCCGCCGGCCACATAGAGCGGGCGCACGCGCGCGCCGCCGCGGGTGCGGCTCTCCAGGGTCTCGAGCGCGGCGCCCTTGATGGTCTTGTCGACCAGGGCCAGCCACTGGTCCCGCGTGGCGGGCTCGAAGGCGTCGGCGAGGGGGATGACGGCGTCGTCCAAGCTTCCTGGCGCTCCTGTTCGGGTTGGCGCCGTTGCAGCCCAGGCGCCGGGCGAGGTCAAGAACCCATCTGCCCATGGGTCAGTCCAGCGCGGCGCGGTTGCACGTCCGCGCCAGCGGCGCATCATCGGCCCCGGTTGGGGATTCGCGGAGATCTGAAGAGCATGGCGGGAAGCGCGTCGCAGAGCCGCCTGCCGCGGGCGCTGAGGCCGTTCGCGGCCCGGCCGCGGCTGCTGGCCGGCTTCTTCGTCGGCCTGGCGGTCTTCGCCCTGGCCACGCCCTGGATCGCCCGGCCGGCCACCCGCTCCCTGGTCGCCTGGGACGCCGGCGTGCTGGTGTTCCTGCTGCTGGCGATGCAGTCGATGGTCGACGCCGACCACGAGCGCATGCGGCGGCGCGCCGAGGAGCACGACGAGGGGCGCCACTTCATCCTGATCCTGGCGATCGGCGCGGCCATCGCCAGCATCGTCGCCCTGGTTGCCGAACTCGCCACGGCCAAGGGCCAGACGGGCGGAAAGGAGATGCTGCAGGTCGCCCTCTCGGCGGCGACGATCGCGCTCTCCTGGGCGTTCGTGCAGTTCATCTTCGCGCTGCACTACGCCCATGTGTTCTACAGCACCGAGGGCGGCGGGACCGGGCACAAGCAGGGCCTTGTCTTCCCCGACGACGATCCGCCCGACTACTGGGACTTCCTGCACTTCGCGATCATCATCGGCGCCACCGCCCAGACCGCCGACATCACCATTGTGTCCAAGGAGCTGCGGCGGGTCGGCACGGTTCACAGCCTGATCGCCTTCGCCTTCAACACCGCGATCCTGGCCCTGATGATCAACGTGGCCTCGGGCCTGCTGTAGGCGCGGCCGGACCGCGTCCTGCGACGCCCTGCCGCAGATGCGTGCAATGTCCCGGAAACGTCCGCCGCCCAGGCTCGAACCCGGCCTTAAGGCTTCCCGTGATCAGATCGGGACGGATTTGCGACGGACAGGGCGCGAGCGGCGTGGCGGATTCAGGCGAGCGCGTCGGCGACGGCGCCCCGGACGGCTATGACGGCGTCGAGCAGCGCCGCAACCCGCGCCGGCGCGTGCTGCTGTCAGGGATACTCGTCCACTCGCCGGAAGAACTGACCCTCGACTGCTCGATCCTGGAGCTGTCGAAGAGGGGCGCGCGCATCCGCATTCCGCCGGAGAACCTGATCCGCGACCCGATCTGGCTGGTCAACCTGACGCACGGCCTGGCTTTCCGCTCCAAGGTCGTCTGGAGCCGGGGCGGCCGGCTCGGCCTGGCGTTCGCGCAGGTCCTGGACCTGAAGCAGGCGGACGACGCCGCGCCGGCCACGCTGCGCCGGCTCTACCGCGAACACACGCGGGCGGGGATCGATTAGAGATCCAGCGCGTAGCCGGCGGAGCGCACGGTGCGGATAGGGTCGATCTCCTCGGCCTTGGTCAGGGCCCGGCGCAGGCGGCCGATGTGGACGTCGACCGTGCGGGTCTCGACGTAGACGTCCGAGCCCCAGACGGCGTTCAGCAGCTGCTCGCGCGAGAACACCCGCCCCGGGTGCTGCATGAAGTAGTCGAGCAGGCGGAACTCGGTAGGCCCGAGGTGGACCTCCTTGCCGCCGCGGCGCACGCGGTGGGCGACGCGGTCGATGACGATGTCGCCGCAGCGCACGCGGTCCTCGGCCAGGCCGGGGCGGATGCGGCGCAGCACGGCGCGGATGCGGGCGCAGAACTCGGTCATCGAGAACGGCTTGACCACATAGTCGTCGGCGCCGGTGTCGAGGCCGCGGATGCGGTCGGTCTCCTCACCGCGCGCGGTCAGCATGATGATCGGCAGGTTGCGCGTCTCGGCCCGCTGGCGCAGGCGCCGGCAGATCTCGATGCCCGAGACGGTCGGCAGCATCCAGTCCAGCACGACGAGGTCAGGCTGCTTCTCGTCGATCATGATCAGGGCTTCCTCCCCGTCGCCGCAGACGTCGACGCGGTAGCCCTCCTTGTCGAGGTTGTACTGCAGCAGGGTGGCGAGGGCGTCCTCGTCCTCGACCACCAGAATGTAAGGGGCCACGTCCTTCTACGTCCCTTCAGTGCTCGGCCGGCTCCAGGAAGTCCGACTTCGGCCGCTGCTCGGTCAGTTCGACCCCGGTGATCTCGTAGTGCAGGATTTCAGCGATGTTGGTCGCGTGGTCGCCGATCCGCTCGAGGTTCTTGGCCACGAACAGCAGGTGCGCGCACGAGGCGATCGTGCGCGGGTCGCCCATCATGTAGGTCAGCAGCTCGCGAAAGATCGCGTCGTAGTGCTCGTCGATCTCGGCGTCGCGCTGCCACACGGCGATGGCGCCTTCGACGTCGCGGGTCGCCAGGGCGTCGAGCACGTTCTTCAGCCGCGCCACGACCAGTTCGCCCATCCGCTCGATCGAGCGCATCGGCGGCGTCACCGGCTCGGTCTCGGCGATGACGAGGGCGCGCTTGGCGATGTTCTTGGCCAGGTCGCCGCAACGCTCGAGGTTGGTGCTGATCTTCATCGCCGCCACCGTGCGGCGCAGGTCGTCGGCGACCGGCTGGCGGATGGCGATCAGGCGGATGGCCTTGCGCTCGATGTCCATCTCCAGCTCGTCGAGCTTGATGTCGCGGCCGATCACGCCCTGGGCGAGGGCGACGTCGCGGCGCGCGATCGAGCGGATCGAGTCGCGCACCTCGGCCTCCGCGAGGCCGCCCATCCGCGACAGTTCGGCGGAGATCGCGTCCAGTTCTTCGTCGTAGGCCCTGACGGTATGTTCCATGGCGTTCACTTAAGCTGGGGCGCCGGCTTCGGCAGCGAGGCCGGGCGAGGTTTCTGACAAGGCCCGCCGCCGGAGCGTCATCCGAAGCGGCCGGTGATGTAGTCGGACGCGCGCTTGGTCACGGGCTTGGTGAACATTCCCGCCGTGTCGCCGAACTCGACCAGCTCACCGAGGTACATGAAGGCGGTGTAGTTCGACACCCGCGCAGCCTGGCCGAGGTTATGGGTGACGATCACGATCGTGTAGTCGCTCTTCAGCTGGGTGATCGTCTCTTCGAGCTTGGCGCTGGAGATCGGGTCGAGGGCGGAGGTCGGCTCGTCGAGCAGCAGGATCTGCGGCTTCACGGCGATGCCGCGGGCGACGCACAGGCGCTGCTGCTGCCCGCCGGAGAGGCCGAGGCCCGAGGTGTGCAGCTTGTCCTTGACCTCGTCCCACAGGGCCGAGCGGCGCAGGGACTCCTCGACGCGGGCGTCCATGTCGGCCTTGGACAGGTTCTCGTACAGGCGCACGCCGAAGGCGACGTTGTCGTAGATCGACATCGGGAACGGCGTCGGCTTCTGGAACACCATGCCGATCTTCGAGCGCAGCATCGGCAGGTTGACGCTGGGCGAGAGGATGTCGATGCCGCCGAGGTCGCCCATGATGATGCTGCCCGTGGCCTTCTGGCCCGGATACAGCTGGTACATGCGGTTCAGGACCCGCAGCAGGGTGGACTTGCCGCAGCCCGACGGACCGATCAGGGCGGTGACGGCCTTGTCGGCGACCTGCATCGACACGCCTTTGATGGCGTGCGTCTTGCCGTAGTAGAAGTTGAGGTCCTTGATCTCCAGCTCGATCTTGCGCCCGTCGATGCGGGCGACCGAGGTGTCGAAGGCGTCCGGAGCGAGGCTGTTCATGAGCGGCGAGGCTCCCTGGAAAGCAGTCGGGCGATGACGGTGACGCCGAGCACGGCCAGGGTGATCAGCAGCGCGCCGGCCCAGGCCAGCTTGCGCAGGTCATCGTAGGCCGACAGGGCGAAGTTGAAGATCACGACCGGCAGGTTGGCCGTCGGCTTGGTCATGTCGACGCTGAAGAACTGGTTGTTCAGCGCGGTGAAAAGCAGCGGCGCGGTCTCGCCGCTGACGCGGGCGAAGGCCAGGAGGGCGCCGGTCAGGATGCCGCTGCCGGCGGCTTTCCAGAGGACGGTGCGGATCACGTGCCAGAACGGCGCGCCCAGCGCGATGCCGGACTCGCGCAGCGCCGTCGGCTGCAGCTTCAGCACGTCCTCGGTGGTGCGCGTGATCACCGGCGCGGCCAGGATGGCCAGGGCGACGGAGCCGGCGAAGCCGGAGAAGCCGTGCAGCGGCTGGACGAGGACGTACCAGACGAACAGGCCCACCAGCACCGAGGGCGCCGACAGCAGCACGTCGTTCAGGAACCGGACGATCGAGCCGTAACGGCTGGCGCCGGCGTATTCGGCCAGCCAGGTGCCGGCGAGAATGCCGACCGTCAGGGCGATGATCATCGCGGTCACGCACAGCATGATCGATCCGACGATGGCGTTCAGCAGGCCGCCGGGCGAGCCGGGCGCCGGCGTCGACTTGGTGAAGAGGTCGAGGCTGAACCCGCCGACGCCCTGGCTGACCAGCGACCACAGGATGGCCACCAGCGCGGCGATGGCGACGACGGTCACGAACACGCAGAAGCCGACGAAGACGGCGTTGCCGATCTGGCGGCTGGCGATGCGGGCGGCGGAGACGGCCATCGGTCAGAGCCTTGCTTGGTTGCGCAGCATCAGCCGCGCCAGCGCCAGGACGGCGAAGGTGATCAGGAACAGGATCAGGCCAAGGGCGATCAGGGCGGCGGTGTGCAGGCCCGCGGCGGCCTCGGTGAATTCGTTGGCGATGGTCGAGGCGATGGTCGAGCCGGAGTCGAACAGGCCCTTCGGGAAGGCGTGCGAATTGCCGATGATGAAGGTGACGGCCATGGTCTCGCCGAGGGCGCGGCCCAGGCCCAGCATCACCGCCCCGATGGCGCCGCGGCGCACGTAGGGCAGGGTGACCTTCATCACCACCTCGCGGGTGGTGGCGCCGAGGCCATAGGCGCTCTCGCGCACCTGCGGCGGCACCGTCAGCAGCAGCTCGCGCAGGGTGGCGGCCATGAACGGCAGCACCATGATGGCCAGGATGATCGACGCCGACAGGATGCCCGAGCCGTTGGGGATGCCCTGGACCAGCTTCTCCATCAGGCTGCCGGGCGGCGCCGACGTCATCAGCGGGATCTGGACATACTTCGAGAACATCGGGGCGAACACGAACAGGCCCCACATGCCGTAGATGATCGAGGGGATGCCGGCGAGCAGCTCGACCGCCGTGCCGATCGGCCGGCGCAGCATCGTCGGGCACATCTCGACCAGGAAGAACGAGACCCCGAAGGCCACCGGCACCGAGATCAGCATCGCCAGGGCGGCGGTGATCAGCGTGCCGACGATCGGACCGGCGGCGCCGAAGACCTCCGCGACCGGGTCCCAGGTGGAGTTCACGAAGAAGCCGGGGCCGAACTTGGCGAACGCTGGCCAGCCGCCGATCAGCAGCGACACGACCACCCCGCCCAGGGCCGCCAGCAGCATGGTGGCGGCGGCGAAGCAGAGGATTTCGAACCCGCGCTCGAAGGCGGCGCCGCGGGGATTGGCCCGGCGACCTGCGAGCGGTTCATCGGCGGTGGCGAGTTGCGTCATGGCTCTTGAACACGCGGCGGGAGCTTCGGGCCTCGATTGGGCAGGAGCCCTATCACGTCGGGCCCCGGGGCAAACAGCGGTTCCGCGCCCGCGAGGGACGGGAACCGCTGCAACTGCTCAGCTTACGGATAGACCGGCTTGCCGTCCGGCCCCTTGATCTGGGCCCAGCTCTTGCGGATCAGGGCCTTCACGGTATCCGGCAGGGGCACGTAGTCCAGCTGGACCGCGGCCGGGTTGCCGTTCTTGTACGACCAGTCGAAGAAGGCGAGCACGTCGTGCGCGGCCTGGGGGTTCGACTGCACCTTGTGCATCAGGATGAAGGTCGCGCCCGTGATCGGCCAGGAGTTGGCGCCCGGCTGGTCGAGCAGCAGCAGGTAGAAGCCCGGGGCCTTCTGCCACTGCGCGCCGGCGGCGGCGGCGGCGAAGTTCTGGGCCGTGGGGGCCACCCACTTGCCGGCTTTGTTCTGCATGACCGCATAGGTCATGTTGTTCTGCTTGGCGTAGGCGTACTCGACGTAGCCGATGGCGCCCGGCGTCTGCTTCACGAAGGCGGCGACGCCGTCGTTACCCTTGCCGCCGATGCCGGTCGGCCAGTTGACCGAGTCGCTGGCGCCGACTTCGGCCGACCAGTGCTGAGCTTGCCCGGCCAGGAAGCTGGTGAACAGGAAGGTCGTGCCCGAGCCGTCCGAGCGGTGCACCACCGTGATCGGCATGTGCGGCAGCTTCACGCCGCGATTGAACGACTGGATCACCGGATCGTCCCAGTACTTGCGCACGCCGCGGTAGATGTCGGCCAGCACCGGGCCGGTCATGTGCAGCTGGCCGGGCGCGACGCCGGGCAGGTTGGCCACCGGCACGACGCCGCCGATGACGGTCGGGAACTGCATCAGGCCGTTCTGCTCGAGCACGTCGGCCTTCAGCGGCTTGTCGCTGGCGCCGAAGTCGACGGTCTTGGCCTCGATCTGCTTGATGCCGCCGCCCGAACCGATCGCCTGGTAGTTCAGCGCGTTGCCGGTGGCCGCCCTATAGGCCTCGGCCCACTTGGCGTAGACCGGCGCGGGGAAGGTGGCCCCGGCGCCCGAGATGCTGGCGGCGATGGCCACAGCGCTGGCGGCCGCGGCGGCCAGCCCGACCGCTCCCGCGATGAAGGGTTTGAACATGGTCTTCTCCTGGATTGAGCGCCCCATCCATGTCGCTCGTCGCGGGTCATCTATCGACGTCGATTGACAGTTTAGTGACAAATCTGAACGCGCTGCTTCGGGTCTAGGCGCTCGCCTCGTCATAATATTGGCCGCACGGCGTTCGTCATTTATCTGTCACAAAAGATTAGCCCGATCGTCACATCGCGGCGTTACTCCCCGCGCTGATCTGGAATCGCGGCCGTAAGGATGGCCGGACCAAAAGAGGGGACTCCAATGCCACAATCCAACCGGACGCCCGCGCGGCGTTCCAGCCGCACGTCGCTGGCCGCCATCATGCTGTGCGGCGTCGCCGCCGCCGCGGTGGCCGCGCCGGGCGTCTCCGCCGCCAAGACCCGCCGCCACCATGCGGCGCCCTCGGCGGCCGCAGCCGAAAACGCCGCCCTGCGCGAGGAAGTGAAGACCCTCGCGGGCAAGGTCGACGCCCTCGAGGCGCGCCTGGCGGCCCAGGAGCAGGGCCAGCAGCAGGCCCAGGCCACGGCCCAGCAGGCCCAGGCCACCGCGCAGCAGGCCCAGGCCACGGCCCAGCAGGTGCAGCAGCAGGCGCAGGCCGAGATCCAGACGATCCCGGGCGCGGTGCAGTCCGAGGTGAAGACCCAGGTCAAGGCCGCGATCCCGCCGGTCGGCTGGTGGGGCTCGACCACCATCAGCGGCCGCGTCTACTACGACATCTCCGACATCCAGCAGCGCGCCACCGGCGCTTTCTCCGGCAACCCGCGCGCGTCGGACGGCGTGAACTTCGACATCAAGCGCTTCTACCTGGGCGTCGATCACAAGTTCAACAACACGTTCTCCGCGAACGTGACCACCGACTTCCAGTACAACAGCACGCTGGGCGCCACCGAGCTCTACATCAAGAAGGCCTACCTGCAGGCCAAGATGAGCGACGCCCTGATCGTCCGCCTCGGCGCGACGGACCTGCCCTGGGTGCCGTTCATGGAAGACCAGTACGGCTACCGCTTCGTCGAAAACGTGATGATCGACCGCGACAAGTTCGGCACCTCGTCGGACTGGGGCGTGCACGCCCTCGGCAACCTGGCCGGCGGCATGATCCAGTACGACGTCGCCGCGGTGAACGGCGCGGGCTACAAGGCGCCGGGCACCGGCAACGGCTCGGTCCGCTCGCAGGGCATCGACCTGGAAGGCCGCGTCAACGCCAACGTCCAGGACTTCACGGTCGCGGTCGGCGGCTACACCGGCAAGCTGGGCAAGGACATCGACGGCGGCTCGCCGACGTTCCACCGCGCCAACCGCTTCGACGTGGCCGCGATCTGGCACCCGAAGCAGTTCCGCATCGGCGGCGAGTACTTCTACGCCAGCAACTGGACGGCGGTGACCTCGGCCACCTCCGACAGCGCCGAGGGCTTCTCGGTGTTCGGCAACTACAACATCACCCCGAAGGTGTCGGTGTTCGGCCGCTACGACTGGGTGAAGCCGCGTCGCGACACCAACCCGAACCTGCGCGACAACTACTTCAACTTCGGCATCAACTACGAGCCGGTGAAGATCGTGGACTTCGCCCTGGTGTACAAGCGCGACAAGATCGACAACGGCACGCTGGCGACCTCGAACGGCACGATCGGCGGCGGCATCAACGGGACCTACGACGAAGTGGGCCTGTGGGGCCAGTTCCGCTGGTAGCCTGACGACTGGCGCGGGCCGGCGAAGGATTTCCGAGAACTTCCTTCGCCGGTGCGCGTTTGAAACCGTACGACGTCGGCTCCTCCCCCGCCGGTCGTCCAACTGCCGCCCGGCGCGCCCTGCGCAGTCCGGGCGGCTTTTCATTTGCGGCGGCGCGCGCCATGAGACGCGCCATGAGTGTCTCCACCGCACAGCACCCGCCGGCCGCCGGAGCGCAGCCGGACCGGCGCGCGGCCATGGCCGGCCTGATCGCCGGCGCCCTCGTGATCAGCCTGGCCCCGATCCTGGTGCGCCTGTCCTCGACCGGCGAGGCGGCGACGGGCTTCTGGCGGCTGGTGTTCGCCGCGCCCCTGCTGGCGCTGATGAGCCTGCGCGGCGCCGCAGCGCCGCTGGGACGCCCGTCGCGCTTCATGATCGCCGCGGGGCTCGCCTTCGCGCTCGACCTCGCCTGCTGGCACTACGGCATCCGCTTCACCAGCGTCGCCAACGCCACCGTGCTGCCGAACCTGACGCCGGTGATCGTCACCGTCGGCGCCTGGATGTTTCTGCGCGAGACGCCGACGCGGGTGTTCGTCGTCGGCATGGCCGTCTCGGTGGCGGGCGCCGTGGTGATGGCGCTGGCCAACGCCGGCGCGGCCGCGACGGGGCCGAGGCCCCACCTCGGCGACGCGCTCAGCGCTTCGACCGCCCTCTGGTACGCGCTCTACTTCCTGGCCGTCCGGCGCTCGCGCGCCGAGGCCGGGGCGACGCCGGTGATGTTCTGGTCCAGCGTCGCCGCCGCGCCGGTGCTGCTGGTGATCGCCGTCGTCCTGGGAGAGCAGGTCTGGCCGCAGACCGCGCTGGCCTGGGCGCCGCTGGTGGGTCTCGGGATCATGCACGTGGCCGGGCAGGGGGCCATCGCCTGGTCGCTGGGGCGGCTGCCGGCGGCGACCGCGGCCCTGGTGGCCCTGATCCAGCCGGTGGCGGCGGCGATCATCGCCTACTTCCTGTTCGGCGAGACCCTCAGCCCCTGGCAGACGGTGGGCGGCGCTCTCGCCCTGGGCGGGGTGGTATTGGCGCAGCTGAAGTCGCGCGCCGCCTGACGGTCCGGAGCTCAGGCCGTCTGGGAAGGGTCGTAGTAGAACCGCTCCTCGACCACCTTGTCGCCGGCCCAGCGCTGCCAGGCGACCTCGTCCATGGTCTTCTGGGTCCCGTCCTCGGCGGTGAAGGTGAAGACCCAGCGCGAGGCGACGAAGTCGCCGTCGATCAGCGCCGGTCCCTGGCGCTTCGCCTCGATCGAGCGGAAGCGCGACATGACCAGGCGCTCGCCGTCCATCAGCAACTTGCGGCCGACCCTCGGGGCGGCGAGGTTCTCCTGCATCGAGGCGTCCTCGGCGTAGTACTGCTCGATGGCCTCGACATAGCGGCCGGCCTCGATCTCGGCGGCCAGCGCTTCGACGGTTTCACGGCTGGGCATGGCAGGGCGCCTTCAGCAAGTGTGGGGCGCGCCAGGAAGGCGCTCGACCCTCCGATTTGGAGCATGAGTCACGCTCCCCGCTGAATCACGCCGGACCGATCATGCTCCGGCCGCCGCCCGGCCTGAAGCCGCGCATCACCGCCCCGACCGTGGCCAGGCGGATGGCCTCGAAGCCCGGCTCGTCCGGCAGCTTTCCCGCCAGCGCCAGCACGATCACCCCGTGGATCGCCGCCCACAGGGCGTAGCCGATCAGGTCCGGGTCGCCGGCCAGCACGCCGGCGTCGACCAGTTCGCGCACATAGCCGGTCATCCCCGCCCCGGCCCGCGAACTCGCCCGCACCAGGTCCGGGAAGCGCGCCTCGTCGGGCTGCGAGACGTCGAACATCAGCTTGTAGGCCTGGGGATTGTCGAGCGCGAAGCGGACGTAGGCCTCGCCGATGTCGCTGGCGCGACGGCGGCCCTCCTTCTTCACGCCTTCGAGGGCGTCGGCGAAGCGGTCGAACGCCTCGGCCCGCACGGCGGCCAGCAGCGAGTCCTTGTCCGGAAAGTAGCGGTAGGGGGCCATGGCGCTGCAGCCGGCCGCCTCGGCCAGGCGACGCATCGAGAAGCCCTCGGCCCCGTGCTCGGCGAAGAGGCCGGCCGCCACCTGGCACAGGCGATCGCGCGCCGCCTCGCGGTCGTGCGCCGAGCGCGCCCGGGTCTTTGGGCGAGGGGCGTCGGTCATCCGGAGGCTGCGGCGCAATGCATGTTTACAGCGTACGCTTAGTGTGCATGGATGCAAGCTCGAACCGAAGAAGCCACCCCAAGGAAGCGATACCCATGGCCCTGCCGCCCGTGCTCCGTGACCGCCTGCGCCTGCCCGTGATCGGCTCGCCGCTGTTCATCGTCTCGGGCCCCGAGCTCGTCATCGCCCAGTGCAAGGCCGGCGTCGTCGGCTCGTTCCCGTCGCTGAACGCCAGGCCCATCTCGCAGCTGGACGAGTGGCTGGCCCGCATCACCGAGGAACTGGCCGACTGGGACCGCAAGAACCCCGACACGCCCTCGGCCCCGTTCGCCGTCAACCAGATCGTGCACAAGACCAACAACCGCCTCGAGGAGGACGTCGCCCTCTGCGAGAAGTACAAGGTGCCGGTGATCATCACCTCGCTGGGTGCCCGCGAGGACGTGAACAAGGCCGTGCACGGCTGGGGCGGGGTGATCCTGCACGACGTGATCAACAGCGCCTTCGCCCGCAAGGCGGTCGAGAAGGGCGCGGACGGCCTGATTCCGGTCGCGGCCGGCGCCGGCGGCCACGCCGGACGGCTCTCGCCCTTCGCCCTGGTGCACGAGCTGCGCGAGTGGTTCGACGGCCCGATCGCCCTCTCCGGCGCGATCTCGAACGGCTGGTCGATCCTGGCCGCCCAGGCCATGGGCGCCGACCTCGCCTACATCGGCTCGGCCTTCATCGCCACCCAGGAGGCCAACGCCGTCCAGGGCTACAAGGACATGATCGTCGAGAGCAGCGGCGAGGACATCGTCTATTCGAACCTGTTCACCGGCGTGCACGGCAACTACCTGCGCCCCAGCATCGAGCGCGCCGGCCTGGATCCGGACAACCTGCCCCAGGCCGACCCGTCGAAGATGAACTTCGGCTCCGGCGGCAACCAGGAAGCCAAGGCCTGGCGCGACATCTGGGGCTGCGGCCAGGGCATCGGCGCGGTCAAGCACGTACCGACCGCCGGCGAGATGATCGCCCGCCTCGCCGCCGAGTACGAGCAGGCCAAGCAGGAACTCGCCGCCAAGACCGCCTTCACCGCCGGCAAGGCCCTGGCCTTCGCCGCGGAATAGAACGCCCGGGGGGGACATGATCCGGCCTCCGGCCGGTTCGTGTCCCCATGTTGCTGGAGGGGACACGTTCCTTGCGGAACATGTCCCCGATCCCTCAGGGCCGATCCGCCAGCGCCCGTGAAATGATCGCCTCGACCACCTCGCCCTTGGCGTTGGCGTAGTGCTGGACGTAGCGCCAGGTCCGCGAGGCCAGGGCGCGCTTGGTCGAGAGGTAGAGCTCGAACTCCTCCGGATGCGTGCGGCAGCGGTCGCGGAAGCCCAGCATCCGGGCGATCTCGGCTGAGCCCCGGGTGAAGACGTGCAGGTTCACCACCGGCGCCTCGCCCTTCAGCAGGCGGTGTTCGTGCCAGTCGGGCTCGCGGATGTGCAGGCGGTAGCCCTGGGCCTCCAGGGCCGGGACGTAGGCGCCCTCGTCGGCGGAATCGGCCACGGCCAGCAGGATGTCCAGGATCGGTTTGGCGGCCATGCCCGGGATCGACGTCGAGCCGACGTGCTCGAGCACGAGGGCGCCGTCGCCGAGCGCGGCGCGGATCTTCGCCTCTTCGCGCGCGAATTGCGCCGGCCAGGCCGGGTCATAGGGATCGAGCCGGACGGTCGCGTTGTGCAGCGTCACCGGCCCCACGTGCGCGGCGGCGATCTCCTCGTCCGTGTGGGGGCCGTCGCTCATGCGACAACCTCTACCACGAGGAACGCGCACCTGGGACTTGATCCGGGAGCCGACGATACCGATAGTTAGGCAACCTAACTAGATGCGAGTCCGCGAGCCCGTGAACGCCCCTGCCGCCGACAAGGCGATCCTTGACCTGGCCGAGCAGCTGCGCCCGGCGCTGCTGCGCGCCTCGCGGCAGCTGCGCCGGGAGGCGCAGCGGGCCGGGGTCTCGGCGCTCGACGCCCAGCTGCTGGGGGTGGTGAAGAAGCATCCCGGCATCGGCGTCAGCGCGCTCGCCGACCACGAGCACATGACGCGCCCTTCCATGTCGAGCCATGTGAAGCGCCTGGAGGCCGCCGGCTGGATCGGCCGCGACGCGGTCTCCGACGCGGACCGCCGGCGCGTCGGCCTGCGCCTGACCGCGAAGGGGGCCAAGGCGCTCGAAGCCATCCGCCGGCGGCGCAACGACTGGCTGGCGGCGCGCCTTGCGACCCTCGCGCCCGCGGCCCGCGTCGCCCTGGCCGCGGCCGCCGAACCGCTGATGCTGCTGGCGGGAGAGCGCTGATGGACGACGCGCCGAGCCTGGCCGCCGCCGACCGCGCCGATGTCGCCATCCAGGCGCCCGGCGAGGCGCTCGGGGTCACCCAGTTCACCGAGGAGCCGCCGCGCGAGTACCTGGCCGAGGCGCCTGCGGAAACGCCTGCCGAGGCGGTCAAGCCGTTCAGCTCCCTGGTGCCGGCGATCATCGGCACGGCGCTGCTGATGCAGACGCTGAACGCCACGGTGATCTCCAACGCCCTGCCCACCATGGCCCGGGCGCTGCACGAGAACCCGGTCAACCTGAACACGGCGATCTCGGTCTATCTGCTGGCCTCGGCGATCTTCCTGCCGGTCAGCGGCTGGGCGGCCGACAAGTTCGGCGCCAAGCGCGTGTTCCTGCTCGCCATCGGGCTCTACGCCACGGCCTGCGCCTGCTGCGGCCTGGCGCACAACCTGACTCAGCTGCTGGCGGCCCGGTTCTTCGAAGGTGGGGCGGGGGCGATGATGGGCCCTGTCGGCCGCCTGGTGCTGCTGCGCTCGACGCCCAAGCACGACCTGGTTCGGGCGATGAGCGTGCTGACCATGCCCTCGCTGCTGGGGCCGGTGCTGGGCCCGCCGATCGGCGGCTTCATCGTCACCTACGCCTCGTGGCGCTGGGCGTTCTTCTTCAACATCCCGATCGCCGCGCTCGGCCTCTTCCTGGTCACCCGCTACATCGACGACATCAAGGAGGCGGACGCCGCGCCCCTGGACTGGCCGGGGCTGGTGCTGACCGGCCTCGGCATGGCTGGCGTGGTCTACGGCTTCGAGAACCTCGGGCGGGGCAGCCTGCCGCCGCTCGTGGTGGCGGCGATGATGGGGACGGGGGCGCTTTGCCTGGCGATCTACGTCTGGCACGCGCGGCGCACGCCGTATGCGATCCTCGACCTCTCGCTGCTGAAGATCCGCACCTTCACCGCCTCGGTGGTCGGCGGCGCCTTCATGCGCATGGGCATGGGGGCCTCGCCGTTCCTGCTGGCCCTCCTGCTGCAGGTCGGCTTCGGCCTGTCGCCGTTCCAGGCCGGCCTGATGACCTTCGCCAGCGCCGCCGCGGCCCTGGTCATGAAGACCGTCGCCCCGCCGATCCTGGCCCGGTTCGGGTTCAAGACCGTGCTCAGCGTCAACGCCGTCATCGTCGCCCTGACCTTCATGGGCTACGCCCTGTTCACCCCGGCGACGCCGCACTGGCTGATCTATGCGGTCCTGCTGGCCGGCGGCTTCTTCCGCTCGCTGCAGTTCACCAGCCTCAACGGCGTCGCCTTCGCCGACGTCGAGCAGCGCCAGATGAGCCGCGCCTCGACCATGTCGACCATGGGCCAGCAGCTGGCCCAGAGCATCGGCATCGGCATGGCCGCGACCCTGCTGCACCTGTCGCTGGCGCACGCCCACGCCACCCACCTGACCGCCGGGCTCATCGCCCCGGTGTTCATCGTCGTCGGCTTCGTCGCCCTGATCTCGACCCTGTTCTTCCTGCCGCTGCCCAAGGACGTCGGCTCGCAGCTGCACGGCCCGGGCAGCGGGCGGGCCATGCGTCCGGCTTAGGTCAGGACGCGTCGCTCCGATCGGCCGGGACCTGGGCGGTGGTCGTGATGCGCGACCCCGCCTCGAGCGTCAGGTGCACCGGGCAGCGGTCAGCGATCTGCAGGAGGCGCCCCGTCTGTTCGGCGTCGAGGGCGCCTGTCAGGGCGATCTGGCGCTGGAATTCGTCGGCCGGCGTCCGGGCGCGGTCGCGGCTGTGCTCGACCGCCACCTCGATCGCCTCCACCGGCCAGCCCTTGCGATCGGCGTAGGAGCGGATGGTCAGGGTCGTGCAAGCGGCCAGCGCGGCCGAGATCAGGGTGTGGGGCGTCGGGCCGAGCGCCGTGCCGCCGTTCTCCGGTGGTTCGTCGGCGACGATCGCCGAGGCGCCGGCGAAGACCTGGGCGCGCAGCACCCCCTTGCCGGAATCGCGGGCCACCGCCCGGGTCGCGGGGCGCGGGGAGGCCGGCGCGGCCGGGCGGATCACCGCCGCCTTGATCGCCTCCAGGAGCGCCTCCATGGCCAGCGGCCCGGCCAGGTCGTCGCCGTCGAGCCCGTGCCGCGCCAGGATCGCCGCGGGCGGCTGGTAGGTCAGCCAGACCGCGCCGTGGTCGTCGGCCCAGACCAGGGCTCTCAGCGGCAGGTCCAGGGCGGCGGTGCGCTGGGCCAGCATCAGCGGTGTGCCCACCGTAGGCGAGCCGAACACCAGCAGCGTCGTCGGCGCCATCTCCAGGTGGGCGGCGCGGGCGCCGGCGGCATGGTCGACCTTGGCGAACAGCACCACGCCTTTCGCGGCCAGCACCTGCTCGACGACGGCCACGCTGGTCTCGAACCCGTTGGCGCAGCGGACGGTGACGAGGCTATCGGTGCTCATGGATGGCTCCTGGCTCAGTGCGCGGCCTTGCGCGCCTCCAATATGGCCTTCGCGGCGACTGCGCGCAGGTAGGCGTCATTGTCCTGCCGCAGGGCCTCCGACCAATTGGTCACGGGCAAACTCATTTTAGCGCCCGGAGGCAACCTGATCTCGGCTGTATCCGGGTCTATCGTGGCGGCCGCCATTGTGGCTTGCCACTGGGCCGCTGACCGGCGGCTCGAAGGAGTCGACGGAGCATCGCCGCTATCGACAATGGCCACGCCGACTGTCGGCGACTGGGTCAAGCGCAGCCAAGAGGCGTTTGTGAGGTAGGACTTGTAGCGGCCAACCTCCTCCGCGCAGAGATCGGTCATCAAGAAGTCCACCGCGTCCGTCAGGGTCGGCGTCGCGGCAGCGACCTCCGACGCGTGCGCACGGAGACATTCGATCGCCCGCGCCGCGATCGGCGTCTGTTTGACGTCCAGCAGGTCGGCTGCTGCGGCGCGGCCCGCGATAGCGATCGTCGCCATGACGGCAATGGCCAAGACTTTCATATTCCCCCCAGAGTGCTGGCGGCGCCAGGCGACACGCTTCCAGCCCAGGTTGTGGGGGTTGGCGCACTTCCGCAAGGCCGGTCGGCGCCCAGGCGTGACGCCGGCGTCGCTTTCGCGCTTCCCCCGTTCCTGATCGGCGCTAAGATACCGCATCAACGAAAATGGGGAGCCGCGCCATGGACGCCCGCCTGCGCTACAGCCGCGAAGAGATCATGAGCAGCCACGACTACGCCCGCCCGCACGAGGCGGTCGGCTATCGGCTGCACGGCGGCTTCCTGGCCGACGGCACCTATGTCAGCCCCCGGACCAAGGTGCGCTGGCCGGCGGTGCGGGCCTGGGGCGATGCGCTGAAGGCGCGCGGCTGGCCGCTGATCGACGCCTCCGGCGCCCTCCTGCAGCGCGAGGGATACCCGACCTTCGAGCAGCAGAAGCTGCTGCTGAAGCACGGATTCGGCCAGCCGCTGTGGAACTCGCTCACCGTCACCGGCATCATCGAGGCGCGCGGCCAGGCCCTGTGCAACGTCGTCGCCCCGGACATGCAGATGCTGATCGTCGACGACGTGGCCGACAGCGCCACCGGCCACCTGAACGCCGGCCTGCTCTACGCCCACGGCGCCGACGAGGGCGGCGATCCGGCGAAACCCGGCGAGGGGGCGCACGACCAGATGTGGTTCGCCGCCCGCGACCTGGTGTTCGGCAAGGGCGCCTACCCGCTGCCCGAAGCCCCCGCCAGCATCGCCCGCCCGGTCGAGGACCGCGAGATGCCTCAGCTGCCCGAGGGCTTCGAGCAGCTGCTGAAGTTCCTGATGAACGTGCTCATGATCGAGATCCGCGCCGAGTCGTTCTTCTCGCTGTGCTGCCGCATCTTCCGCGATCCGGAGCTGTTCACCGACCGGCGCGCCGACGCCGAGACCGCCGCCCAGATGGTCGAGCGCATCCGCACCGACGAGGCGATCCACGTCGGCTACCTGCAGGTGCTGATCTCCGAGCTGCGCAGCTTCCGTTGGAAGACCAAGGACGGGATCGTCCAGGGCGCCGAGATCATCGATCCCGTCTGGGCCAAGATGGTCGAGTGGCACGGCAAGCTCGAACGCGACCTCGCCGCCGCGCGCACCCGCGAGAGCATCGAGGCCATGGTGATCGCCGCCCGCGGCGAGGCCGAGGGCCGCGCCTTCCTGGCGAAGCTCGACGCCCTGGACGCGCCCGCCGCGGCGGCGTGAAATTGCGGGGACATGTTCCGAAGGTACGTGTCCCCTCCAGACGGCACGACCAAGTGGCGGGGACACGAACCCGCCTGCGGCGGTTTCATGTCCCCTGCGGACATGTCGCCTGCGGACGACTCGCGCCACGATGGCGCGAACAGATCGCGTGCTGGGAGTGAAACGATGCGTCGGAGCCTTGTCCTGTTGTCCGTGACCGCGGCCATGGGCCTTGCGAGCGCGGCCGCCGCGGCGCCGACCGACCGCGAGTTCTACACCGGCGAGGCTCTCTACCAGCGCTGCTCGGCGGCGCCGGCCGACACCGACTTCGCCGCCCGCAAAGCCGCCTGCAAGGCCTATGTCCTGGGCGTCAGCGACACCCTGCAGGCCAACCAGTCGGCCCAGCCGATCAGCGGGCCGTCGCGGCCCGCGGCGATCTGCCTGCCCGACGTGGACGGCGACCAGCTGGTCGACGGCGTCACCCGCTACCTGGCCGACCACGCCGACCAGCGCCGCTTCGCCGCACCGGACCTGATCTACCTGGCCCTGAAGGCGGCCTACGCCTGCCCCGCCTCGTAAGGTGGACGGGCCGGACCCGGACGCCGCAGCGCCTGAATCGCCGCCGGCGCCTGCGCCCGGTCCCGGCGACCTCTTCCTCGCCTTCCTGTCGATCGCCCTTTCCGGCTTCGGCGGCGTGCTGCCGTGGGCCAGGCGGATGCTGGTCGAGCAGCGCGGCTGGCTGAGCGAGGCGGCGTTCAACGAGACCCTGTCGCTGTGCCAGTCCCTGCCGGGGCCGAACATCGTCAATCTGTCCATCGTCACCGGCTCTCGCTTCGCCGGGCCCAAGGGCGCCGTGGCGGCGGCCAGCGGCCTGATCCTGGCGCCGATGACCATCGTGATCGCCCTGGCGATGCTCTGGGACCGGTTCGGCGCCTTGCCGCGGCTGCAGAACATGATCGCCGCCGTGGGCGCGGCCGCGGCGGGTCTGGTGGTCGCCACGGCGACCAAGATGGCCGTCCCGCTGCTGCGCCGGCGGCCGTTGCTGACCGCGCCCTTCATCGCCCTGGCGTTCGCGGGCGTCGGGCTGATGCGCTGGCCCCTGCCTTACGTGCTGCTCGTCCTCGCCCCCGCCAGCGTCGCCCTGGTCTGGAGGCGGCCCGCGTGAAGCCGCTCGCCGACAACCTGCTGGCGCTGTTCGTCCAGTTCGCCGTGCTGTCGCTGATGGCCTTCGGCGGCGCCAACGCCGTCGTGCCCGAGATGCACCGCCAGGCGGTCGAGGTCCGCCACTGGATGAGCGACCACGACTTCGCGTCCCTGTTCGCCATCGCCCAGGCCGCGCCCGGCCCGAACTTCCTGATCTCGACCCTGGTCGGCTGGAAGGCCGCGGGCCTGCCCGGCGCCCTCGTCGGCACCCTGGCCATGTGCACGCCCTCGTGCGTGCTGACCTTCTGGCTGGTGAAGGCCTGGGACCGCTACCACGACACCCACTGGCGCAACGCCATCGCCGCCGGCGTGGCGCCGGTGACGGTAGGCCTGGTGAGCTCCAGCGCCTGGCTGCTCGTCCGCGCCGCCGACCGCGACTGGCGCCTCGCCATCGTCACGGTCGCGACCGCGGGCGTCGCCTACTTCACGAAGCTGAATCCGCTCTGGTGCCTGGCCGCCGGGGCGGGGCTGGGGCTGGCGGGGGTGCTCGGCTAGCGTCCCGCCTTCCGCGCCGCCCGCGCGGCCTGGAACTCGGCCATGGCCTCGACCGGCTCGGGGCCTTCGAAGGCGGCGGCGAAGGCTTCGATCCCTGCCGCGACCGCGTCCTTCAGCGGCAGGTCCTCC
This sequence comes from Caulobacteraceae bacterium, assembly GCA_035549595.1. Lineage (GTDB taxonomy): Bacteria > Pseudomonadota > Alphaproteobacteria > Caulobacterales > Caulobacteraceae > Acaudatibacter. The sequence continues at coordinate 1,607 of DASZQQ010000571.1, read as the reverse complement.
CAGCGGCGGATCAGGGCCTTCTGCAGGCGCACGGCCTGGGGCTTCGAGCTCAGCAGCTTCTCCAGCCAGTTCTCGACCACGCCGTCGAGGCCGCCGGCCGGGGCGACCGTCTCGACGAGGCCGAAGCGGCGGGCGTCGTCGGCGGTGAAGGTCTCGCCCAGGAGCAGCATCTCGCGCGTGCGGCCCCAGCCGACGAGGCCCGGCAGCAGCGCGGCCTCGACCACCGAGGGGATGCCGAGCTTGACCTCGGGCATGCCGAACATCGCCGTCTCGGCCGCCACGCGCAGGTCGCAGGCGGCGGCGAGCTCCATGCCGGCCCCCAGGCACCAGCCGTTGATGCGTCCGATCACCGGAACCGGCAGGTCGCGCACGGCCGCGCAGCAGCGGTGCACCTCGAAGATGAAGGCGCGCGCCGCGTCCGGGGTGCGGATCTGCGCCATCTCGCCCACGTCCGCGCCGCCGACGAAGGCGCGAAGGCCGGCGCCCGTCAGGACGACGGCGCGCAAGGCCTCCTCGCGGGCGAGGGCGGCGAAGGTGTCCACGAACTGGGCCATCAGCGGCCGGCCCATCACGTTCAGGCGGCGCTCGTCGTCCAGGGTGACGAAGGCGATGCGCCCGCCCGGGCGGTCCTCGTGGCGCACGTGGACGAGCGGTGCCTCGGTCATGGCTTGCGATCCTTTCCCCGACGTCGCAAACCTCGCCTAACCGCGTTCCGGCCGGGAACGCAAATCCGATCGAGGAAACCGCCCATGCCTGACGCCGCCATCGTCGCCGAGGTCTTCCGCGATCCCGAAACTCCCCTGGAAGACCGCGTCGAGGACCTGCTCGGCCGCCTGACGCTCGAGGAGAAGGTCGGCCTTATGGCCGGCAAGGCGTCGTTCACGATGGAGGGCGTCGAGCGCCTTGGCGTGCCGGCGCTGCGGGTCACCGACGGCCCGACGGGCGTGCGCTCCAACGAGGGCGAGGCGGCCACGGTGTTTCCGGTCGGCGTCGCCATCGCCTCGACCTGGAACCCGGAGGTCACCCGCGAGGTGGCCGGGGCGATCGCGCGCGAGGCGCTGGCGCTCGACAACGTCGTGGTGCTGGCGCCGACCATCAACATCGCCCGCATCCCCAACTGGGGCCGCAACTTCGAGACCTATTCGGAGGACCCGTTCCTGGCCGGGACCCTGGGCGTGGCCTACGTCGAGGGCCTGCAGGCCGAGGGCGTCGGCGCCTCGCTCAAGCACTATGCGGTGAATAACCAGGAGGCGAACCGCATGACGGTCAGCGCCAAGGTCGACGAGCGGACCTTGCGCGAGATCTACCTCTCCGCCTTCGAGATGGTGGTGAAGACGGCCAATCCGTGGACGGTGATGGCCTCGTACAACAAGATCAACGGGACCTACGCCACCGAGAACCGCTACGTCCTGACGGACATCCTGAAGCGCGAGTGGGACTACGACGGGGTGGTGGTGTCCGACTGGGGCGCAGTGCACTCCACCGCCCCGGCGGCCAACGGCGGCACCGACCTGGAGATGCCTGGCCCCGCCAAGTGGTTCGGCGACAAGCTGGTCAAGGCGGTCCACGACGGCCAGGTCCCAGAGCACCAGATCGACGACGCCGCG
>DASZQQ010000570.1:0-2690 GCA_035549595.1 Caulobacteraceae bacterium | reverse complement strand
CGAACAGCTCGACCGTTTCGAGAAGGGCGTCCTGACGTTGCACGCCAACGACGTGGACGTCAGCGCGGGCGCCATCGCGCACCTGAAGCAGAACATCCTGGATTTCGACAAGATGATCCGGCGCAGCGAGATCCGCGCCGCCCAGACGGCGCCGCCGGAGGGGTGAGCCGCCGACGCCTCGGGAGCCTGACCGGCCCAGGGTGAACCGGCGCCGGACGAGTCCCTCAGGCGTGGCCGCTGACGGGTTCGACGGCCAGCGCTTCGTCGTCGAGGCGCGCCGCGCCGTCCAGCAGCATGCGGGCCTGGATGCGCAGCAGCCGGGCCTGGTCCGAGGACTGCGCCGCGCCGTCCAGCGCCTCGGCCGCCGCCCGCACCTTGGCGGCGCGGGCGCGCAGCCTGGCGGCCATCGCTGCGTCTTCGTCGCTCATCGCCCGCATCGCCATCGTCGGTCCCAGCCCGTTTCATAGGCGCAGCGGCCCTCGTTGGCCACCCTGGCGAGCGGTCCCGGCGTGGCCGGGCCGGTGGTCAGGGTCGTGGGCCGGCTCCGGCGGCGGGCCGCAGAGGGCCGCCGCGGCCGCGGCGAGGGCCTGCCGGGCCGCCGCATCGTCGATCGTGGCGTAGGCGGCGACGAGGCGGGGGGCGCCGTCAAGGCTGAGGTTGGACAGGGTCTCTGGCCCGACCGCCTGGCCCAGGCCCTCGCCGACCAGGGCCGAGACGGTGGTGTCCAGCGCCGCGGCCAGGCGCACCAGGGTCGAGGCGACGAGGCGGTTGACGCCGCGCTCGTACTTCTGGATCTGCGGGAAGGTGACGCCGACCCGACGCCCAAGGTCGACCTGGGTCAGGCCCAGCGGCCGGCGCCGGATGCGGATGCGGGCCCCAAGGGCGACGTCGACGGGATCCTGAATAGGGCGAGCCCCTTCTTCAGCGAACGTCGTTCCTTGGCGCATTTCTTCATCGAAGAATGTTCGTTCGCGCACTGTCGGGAGGGCGACGGAGCGCTGGGTTCGGGCGGTGCGGGGCCTTGCGACCTTGACGTGCGCCGGACTAGGCTCTCGACCTCTGGAAGGGGGCGCGGATGGCCATCGATCCCTGGGAGGCGCTGCGGGGGGCGGTGCGGGTGGCGCACCTGCTGGGCCCGACACGGGGCGCCATCGTCGGCCTCGGCGGGACGTTGATCACCGACCACCCGCCCGGCCGCGGCGTCAGGACCCTCTACGCCGTGCGCGCGCCGAGCGCGGACCGGGCCAACAACACCTACACCCTCACCACGGACGCCGCCGACCACGCCGCCCAGGTCTACTGGCTGCCCTGGGGCCACAACGAGATGGCCACCATCGACACCCTCGACCGCTCGGGCGCCGACCTCTTCCTGACCAGCGAGTTCAGCGGCTGCCACTTCGTCGGCTGCGACGGGGTGATCATGCACACCGCCGCCGGCTACAAGAGCGGGGTGGCGTCCGCCTCGGTGGACATGGACGATCGCATGGAAGGCGAGGTTCAGGCGCCCTACGCCCTGACCCCGGCGAACAACGCCAACGAACCCGGCGTGGCGCAGTTCGGCGGGCCGGTGTCGTTCTACGGCAAGACCGTCGTCGCCGACGCCGGCGCGCCGCGGGCCATCGTCGTCGGCTGGAAGTCGCCGCTGACTCAGCAGTGGTTCTTCGCCTTCCAGGACACCACGGTGCGGACGACCGACTACGGCATGTGGAACCCGCTGCGGGGCTGACGCGCGGCCGTCGCTCCGGCGTCAGTGGTTCGCCAGGAAGGCCTCGCGCTCGCGCGGGTCGTCGATGTGGGCGGCCAGGGCGGCGCGCAGGTCGGCCCCCGTGCGCGCGGCGCCGGCGGCGCGCTTGACCAGCACCTTGGCGAACGGCCCGAGGATGCGGATCAGGTCGCGCTGGATCTCGTCGAGCTCGCTCATGGACAGAGCCGTGACGATGGTCCCCGCACCGACGGGCGGGACCGAGGCGTTCGCCAGGCGCTGCTTCATCTCGGCCAGGAAGGCCGCACGCTCGGCTTCCGGCTCGATCCAGGCGGCGAGGCTCTGGCACAGGCCGTCGAGGGAGTCGGCTGTCTTCAGCGCGTCCTTCACCAGCCGGCTCGCCAGCGGGCCGACGCGGCGCGCGGCGCTGCGTTCGATCAGCGCCAGGGTCTCGGTGTCGGCGGAGAGTCGCGCCGTGGCCGGGCGCGGGGCCGGCGCGACCGGCGCGGGCGCGGCGTAGAGCGTCTCGGCCGCCTCTGCGCCGCCGGCGGCGAGGCCGGCCATGGCCCGGTCCAGCGCCTCGGCCATCGCGGAGGCCGAGGCGTAGCGGGCCTCCTTGTCGAGGGCCATGGCGCAGGCGGCGACCTGGCGCAGCGGCCCCGGCAGGGGCGCGTCCGGCGGCACGAGGTCGACGCGGTCGTGCAGCAGCTTGACCATCACCTCGGTCATGCTGGCCCCGGCCAGGGGCGGTGCGCCGGTCAGCAGCTCGTACAGCACGACGCCGGCGGCGAAGATGTCCGTACGCTGATCGACGCCCTCGCCACGGAACTGCTCGGGCGACATGTAGTTCGGCGTGCCCATCACCTGGCCGGCCTCGGTCATGCGCGAGGCGGCGACGCGCGAGATGCCGAAGTCCATGATCTTCAGCTGGCCGTCGGGGCCCAGCAGCAGGTTGGCCGGCTTGATGTCGCGGTGCACGACGCCCGCG
>DASZQQ010000569.1:0-7704 GCA_035549595.1 Caulobacteraceae bacterium | reverse complement strand
GATCGACCTGACCGGGACAAGAAGGCTCGATTCTTTGGGTTTGAGCGCCTCCTGATCGCCAAACCGGTTCCCACTTTGGCGGGAGGCGCTCTAGATGCTTCGGGTGTGGAGCTGCTGGGTCCCGGCTCACGCGCTCTTGCGAGCGCTTGGCCGGGATGACGGATTTTTGGGGTGAATCTCCCTCGCCCCCCTACGTCGCCACCACCTCCCGATCGGCGCGGGCCTCGCCCTCCCCCGGCAGGTCGTCGAAGGAGCCGTGGCTGGAGGCGTAGAGGCGGGCGTAGAGGCCGGCGTTCTTCATCAGGGCGTCGTGCGGGCCCTGTTCGACGATGTGGCCCTGCTGCAGGACGATGATCTGGTCGGCGTCGCGCACGGTGGCCAGGCGGTGGGCGATGACGAGGCAGGTGCGGCCGGCGAAGAGGGCCTTCAGCGCCTTCTGGATCTCCAGCTCGGTGAACGAGTCGATGTTGGCGGTGGCCTCGTCGAGGATCAGGATCTGCGGGTCGGCGACCAGGGCGCGGGCGAACGACAGCAACTGGCGCTGGCCGAGCGAGATGTTGCGCCCGCGCTGGCCGAGCTCGGTCCGGTAGCCCTCCGGCAGGCGCATGATGAAGTCGTGCGCCGAGACCGCCTTGGCCGCCGCCACGATCTGCTCGAACGAGGCGCCGGAGTTGAAGCGGATGTTGTCCTCGATCGTGCCGGTGAACAGGAACGGTTCCTGCAGCACCATGCCGATCACCTTGCCCAGGCTCTCTAGGGTGACGTCGCGCACGTCGTGGCCGCCGACCAGCACGCGGCCCTGGTCGACCTCGTAGAAGCGGTGGACGAGGGAGGTGATCGAGGTCTTGCCCGAGCCGGTCGGTCCGACCAGGGCCACCACCTGGCGCGGTTTCACCGTCAGGCTGACGTCGTGCAGGATCGGCCGGTCGGGGGAATAGCCGAAGGTGACGTGGTCGAGCTCGACGGTCGGCTCGATGTCCTTCAGCTCCACCGCGTCCGGCTTGTTGACGATCGTCACCGGCACGTCCAGCACCTCGAAGATCCTGTGCAGGGCGGCCATGGCGCGCTGCATCACCGTGTACTGCATCGAGAGCATGCGCACCGGCTCGAAGAAGCGCTGCACGAGGAAGAGGTAGGTCACCATCGCCCCGACGCCGAGGGTCTGGTTCAGCACCTCCTGGGCGCCGACGACGATGATCACCGCAAGCGCCAGGCCCGTCAGGATGTCCACCGTCGGCGTCATGATCTGCGTCAGGGCCGAGGACTCGATCTGCGCGACCATGTTGTCGCGCGCCTTCTCCTCGTAGAGCTCGAAGTTCATCGCCTCGCGCCGCGTCTCCTGCACGGTGCGGATGCCGTTGATGTTCTCGGCCAGAGCGCCGTTGGCGATCGACGAGGCGTCCCGCGCCCTGCGGAAGGTGATCTTCGAATAGGGCAGCCAGATCGCCCGGATCGCGATCAGGGCCGGCAGCACCAGGATCGTCAGCAGGCCCAGCTTCAGGTTCATCGCCAGCAGCACGACGACGATGCCGATCACCATGGCGAGGTCGCCCAGCGTGCCGGTGGAGCTCTCCAGGAACTCCTGCATCGCGTTCACGTCGCCCTGCAGCCGGCTCATGATGCGGCCGACGTGGGTCTTGTCCATGAACGTCAGGGCGACGTCCTGGAAGTGCGCGAACATGGTGCGGCGGATGTCGAAGATGACCTTCTGCGCCAGGCGCGAGCTCATCCACTGGTCCATGAAGGACGAGACCGCAAAGAAGGCCACGACGCCGACGAAGGTCATGATGACCACGTCCAGGCGATGCCCCTGGTGGCGCGTCGCTGCCGTCACCGCCTGGCCGATCAGGTACGGGATCGCCAGCTGCGTCGCCGCGGACGCCAGCACCGCGACCTGGGCGGTGATCAGGAAACCCATGTGCGGCTTCAGGAAGCCGAAGAAGCGCCCGAGGATCTTGGTGTCGAACGACATGAAGATCTCTTCGGCGTCGGCGCTGCCCAGGTTGGCGTTGCGCCGGCGGGGCGGCGGCGGGGGAGGGGCCACGTCGCGGTCGAAGGCGAAGTCGCTCATTGGGCCAGCTCCCTCACCTTGCGCTGCAGCCGGGCGTCGGCAATTGACAGGCCCTGCTCGGCGCGCGTCTGCAGCTGGTAGAGGTCGGCGTACTCGCCGCCGAGCGCCAGCAGCTGGGCGTGCGTGCCGCGCTCGACGATGCGGCCCTCCTCCAGGACGATGATCTCGTCGGCATGCATCAGGCTGGAGAGTCGGTGGGCGATGATGATCGTCGCCTTGGCCCGGGTCGCCTCGGCCAGGGCGTCGCGCACCTTCTTCTCGGTCACCGCGTCGATGGCGGCGGTGGAGTCGTCGAAGATCATCACCCCCGGCCCCGGCACCACGCCGCGGGCGATCGACAGGCGCTGGCGCTGGCCGCCGGAGAGCGCGACGCCGCGCTCGCCGATGCGGGTCTCGTAGGTCTCGGGCAGGTGGGCGATGTACTCGTGGATCTGGGCCGTCTTGGCGGCGCGGACGATGCGCTCCTCCTCGGCCCAGGGGTCGGCGTAGGCGACGTTGTTGGTCACCGTGGAGTCGAACAGGAAGGCTTCCTGCTGCACCAGGCCGACGTATTCGCGCAGGGACGCCAGGGTCACGTCGCGGATGTCGACGCCGTCGATGGTGATGCGCCCGCCCGTGACGTCGTAGAAGCGCGGGACCAGGTTGGCGATGGTCGACTTGCCGCTGCCCGGCGCGCCGACGATGCCCAGAGTCTTGCCGAGGCCGACCTCGAAGCTGACGTCGTGCAGGATCGGCTTGCCCGGATCGTATCCGAAATCGACGTGCTCGAAGCGCAGCACACCCTTCGTGGCCTTGAGAGGCTGCGCGCCCGGCTTGTCGGCGATGGCCGGCTCCTGGTCGAGGATCTCGAACAGACGCCCGCCGCAGGTGGTCGCCCGCGCGGCGGCCATGACGATCATGGCGATCTGCCGGATCGGCGCCTGCAGCATGGTCATGTAGGCCAGGAACTCGGCCAGGCGCCCCGGGCTCATGGCCCCGGCGGCGACCTTGTGCCCGCCGTACCAGAGCAGCATCGCCATCGACCCGTTGAAGCTCAGCGTCATCACGCTGACGGCCCGGAAGCGCAGCACGATGCGCTTGTAGCTCTCGGCCAGGGCCGCGTTGGCCGCCTGGTCGAACTTGCCGAGCTCGAATTCCTTGGCGGCGAAGGCGCGCACCACGCGGATGCCCTGGAGGTTCTCCTCCATGGTCAGGGTCAGGATGCTCATCAGCGCCTGCACGCGCATCCAGGTCACGCGCAGCAGGAAGCCCATGCGGCCCAGCGCGAAGGCGGCGACCGGCACGAAGGCCAGGCCCAGGGCGGCCATCACCGGCTCGGTGGTGACCATCATGTAGACCGCCACCGTCAGCAGCAGGGTGAGGCTCAGCCACTGCATCATGCCGTTCTGGACGAACATCCGCGTGCCCTCGAGGTCGAGCATGCCGCGGGTGATGAGGTCGCCGGAGTGTATTTTGTCGTGGAATCCGAAAGGCAGGCGCTGCAGCTGCTGGAAGAAGTCCAGCCTCAGGCGGTAGGCGAAACGCTGGCTGACGCGCTCGCCCTGGTAGCCTGAAAAGCCGGTGAGGACGCCTCTCATGGACGAGGCGCCGATCACCATCAAGGCCGAGATCATGAGGCCGTGCTTGGCCTCGGCCACCAGGGCCGCCAGCTGGGCGGCCGGCATGTGGATGGCGGTGGCGTGGGTGACGTTCAGAACCAGGTCACGGGCCTGGTCGACGGCGCGGCCGAACAGGCGCGGCACCATCAGGGTCGAGATTGCGGCCCCCAGCGAGCAGAGGACGGCGAGACCGAGCTGCCAAGGCTCCTGGCTCACCACCATGACCACGATCCGGCGCAGAACGCGCGGCATGGCCTTCACGTCTATGGGACGCGCTGAGGAAGCGTCCGGCGCGCCTCCCCGCGCGCCATGCGAATCGGACATCTCAAATTCCGTGTGCGGTAATGCCCCTTATTGTGCGCCGATGGCTGCGCAACCGCTAGTGCGCTAATGCCTCAGGGGCAGCGCTGCTGACGCGGGTCTGCCGCCGCGTCAGTCTCGACACGGGGCCGCCGCCCTTGGCAGGGTGCGGCCGCATTCGATCGGGAGGAGCGCGGCATGGCGGATCTGACGCCCATCATCATCGGCGTGGGCGAGGCCTCGGAGCGCATCGACGCGCCGGACTACAAGGCCCTTTCGCCGGCGGACTTGGCCGGGCTCGCCAGCCGGGCGGCCCTCGACGACGCCCTGTCGTGCGAAAAGCTCGCGCCGCACGTCGACGTCATCGCCGCGATCCGCCAGTTCGAGGTCTCCGGTCCCGGCGCGGTGGCGCCGTTCGGCAAGGCCGACAACTTCCCGCGCGCGGTGGCCAGGCGCATCGGCGCCGATCCGGCCCGCGCCATCCTGGAGCCCGTGGGCGGGCAGGGGCCTCAGCACCTCGTCAACGAGTTCGCCCAGCGCATCGCTTCGGGCGAGGTGGGCATGGCGCTCTTCACCGGTTCGGAGGCGATCTCCACCGTCCGCCACCTGGCCTCGAAGAACGAGACGCGCGACTGGTCCGAGACCATCGGCGGCGAACTGGAGGACCGCGGCTACGGCGAACCGCTGCTGACGCCCGACCTGCCGCGCCACGGCGCGCGCACGCCGATCACCGTCTACGCAATGTGCGAGAACGCGCGCCGCGCGCGGCTGAAGATGAACCGCGCCGACTATGCCCTCGCCATGGGCCGCCTCTTCGCGCCGTTCACGAAGGTCGCCCACGAGAACCCGCACGCCATGAGCCGCGAGGTCTATTCGGCCGAGGAGCTGGCCGCGGTGACGGCCTCGAACCGGCTCGTCGCCGACCCGTTCCCGCGCCGGATGGTGGCCCGCGACCAGGCCAACCAGGGCGCGGCGGTGCTGATGACCTCGGTTCAGAAGGCCCGCGAGCTCGGCGTGCCGGAGGACCGCTGGATCTACCTGCACGGCGGCGCCGACGTGCGCGAGCGCACGGTGATGGAGCGCCAGGACCTGTCGTCGAGCCCGGCTTCCGTCCTGGCGGCGAAGCGCGCGCTTCAGGTCGCCGGCAAGGGCGTCGCCGATATCGGCCTCTTCGACTTCTACAGCTGCTTCCCGATCGCGGTGTTCAACGTGCGCGACGGGCTGGGGATCGCGGCCGACGATCCGCGTCCGCTGACGGTGACCGGCGGCCTGCCGTTCTTCGGCGGGGCCGGCAACAACTACTCGATGCACGCCATCGCCAGCATGGTCCGCGCCCTGCGCGCCCATCCCGGCCAGTTCGGCCTCGTGGCGGCCAACGGCGGCTTCCTGTCGAAGTATTCGGTGGGCGTCTATTCGACCGCGCCGGCGGCCTGGAAGGGCTTCGACTCCAAGGCTCTGCAGGCCGAGGTCGACGCCTGGCCGGCGCCGGTCCTGGCCGGCTCGGAGGCGGGCGCGGGGATCGTCGAGACCTACACCATCGACTACGCCGGCCCGGCGCCCAAAGGCGTCGTGCTCGGCCGCCGCACCGGCGACGGCGCCCGCTTCGTCGCCATGACCGAGGCCGGCGACGCGATCGCGCAGCAGATGGTGGCGAGCGACCCGCTCGGCGCCAAGGTGACCTGGTCCCCGAACGCCGAGGGCCGCGCTGTGCTGACGGCGCTGGGCTGAGGCGCTCTTGCGGGGACATGTTACGCGAGGAACGTGTCCCCTCCAGCCTGGCGCACAGGCAAGGGGACACGAACCCCGCCTGCGGCAGGGATCATGTCCCCGGCAGAGGGATCATTTCCCGGACGGCGACCGCCTCTTCCTCTCGTCTTGAAACGGGTTCTAAGATCGCTTCCGGGGGCCGCCAGAGCCCCGGGAGAACGTCCATGCCTGAGCTTACCTGGTGCTTCGCCGAGGTCTGGGAGACGGTCGGCGACGCCATCCCCGACCGCATCGCCCTGGTCAACGGCGACGTCCGGCGGACCTGGCGCGAGTACGAGGACCGCGCCGCGCGCATCGCCGGCGCCCTGGCCGCCGCCGGCCTCGGGCCCGACTCCAAGGCGGGCCTCTACGGCTACAACTCCAACGAATACCTCGAGGCCCAGTACGGGGTCCTGAAGCTGCGCGGCGTGCCGGTGAACGTGAACTACCGCTACACTGAGCACGAGCTGACCTACCTGCTCGACAACGCCGACGCCGAGGCGGTTTTCTACGACGCCCAGTTCGCGCCGCGTGTGGCGGCGATCCGCGAAGCCCTGCCGAAGCTGAAGCTGCTGGTCGAGATCGACGACGGCTCGGGCGAGCACCTGGAGGGCGCGGTGCGGCTCGAGGACGTCATCGCCACGACGGCGCCGCATCCGCGCCGGGCCCATTCGCCCGACGACATCTACATGCTCTACACCGGCGGCACGACCGGCATGCCCAAGGGGGTGATGTACCGCCAGTCGGAGTTCAGCAGCGGCCTGGCCGCCGCGGTCGGCGGCGCCGAGCTGCCGAAGACCACCGAGGCCCTGACGGCGTTGGTCCAGGGCCTCGACGCCCAGGGCGCCCTGCCGATCAGCCTCGCCGCCTGCCCGCTGATGCACGGCACCGGGCTCTGGCTCGGGGTCTTCCTCGCCCACACCCTGGGCGGCACGGCGGTCACCTTCCGCAACGAGCACTTCGACCCCGACGCCCTCTGGCGCCTGGTCGAGAAGGAGAAGGTCCAGGCCATCGCCATCGTCGGCGACGCCTTCGCCAAGCCGATGCTGGCCGCCCTGCAGCGGGCCAAGGCGGCGGGGACCCCCTATGACCTGTCGTCCCTGAAGCAGCTGGTCTCGTCGGGGGTGATGTTCTCGCGCGAGGTGAAGCAGGGGATCCTCGACTTCGCCGACATCCAGATCATGGACGCCATGGGCTCGACCGAGGGCTCGATGGGCTCGTCGATCGTCTCGCGCGCCGAGCCGCCCGGCGAGACCGCCCGGTTCATGAAGAACCCGACCACCAAGGTGTTCAACGACCGCGACGAGGAGGTCCAGCCGGGCTCCGACGAGATCGGCATGATCGCCAACGGCGGCTTCACGCCGGTCGGCTACTACAAGGACCCGGAGAAGAGCGCGCGCACCTTCCGCACCATCGCCGGCCACCGCTACTCGTTCCCCGGCGACTTCGCCAAGGTCGCCGCCGACGGCTCCCTGATCCTCCTGGGCCGTGGCTCGGTATGCATCAACACCGGCGGCGAGAAGGTCTTCCCCGAGGAGGTCGAGGAGGCGCTGAAGGCCCATCCCGACGTCTACGACTGCCTGGTCGTCGGCGTGCCGGACGAGCGCTTCGGCGAGCGGGTGACGGCGGTGCTGTCGGCGCGTCCGGGCCGGTCGCTGGACGAGGGCGAGCTGGTCGAGTTCAGCCGCAGCCGCATCGCCGGCTACAAGACCCCGCGCGCGCTGGTGCTGGTCGACGAGGTCCGCCGCGCCCCGAACGGCAAGGCCGACTACAAGTGGGCCAAGGAGACGGCGCTGGCGCACGCAGCCCAGCCGGCTTGACGCGGGCGGTAACCTTCGCCGTGGTTGCGGCGAAGAAGGGCGCGACCCCGCCGAAGGACACCTGCATGACCCTGATCGACCGCCGCACGGCCTTGGCCGCCGCCTTCGCCCTGCCGGCCGCCGGCCTTGCCGGCCGCGCCTTCGCCGCCGACCTGGCGGTCGACCCGCG
>DASZQQ010000568.1:0-2016 GCA_035549595.1 Caulobacteraceae bacterium | reverse complement strand
CGGCCCCTACGAGTTCCGGCCGGCCTCCAAGGTTCTGATCGACAGCCGCGGACGCAAGATCCGCCTGACCGACAAGGAGACCAACATCCTGAAGTACCTCTACCGCGCCGGCGGCAAGGCGGTGTCGCGCGAGGAGCTGCTGACCGAGGTGTGGGGCTACAACGCCGGCGTGACCACCCACACCCTCGAGACCCACGTCTACCGCCTGCGCCAGAAGATCGAGCCAGAGCCGGCCAACGCCAAGCTGCTCCTGACCGAGGCCGGCGGCTACCGCCTGGCGCCGTAGTCATCTCCCTCCCCTTCATGGGGAGGGAAAGGCCGCGAAGCGGCCAGGATGGGGACGTGTCGAGCGTCAACGTCGCTTACCGGCTGGCGCCCTGCTCCGTCCGACTCCCCCACCCTGCGAAGCTTCGCTTCGCTGTCCCTCCCCATGAAGGGGAGGGAGGTCACAGCCCCAGATCCGCGCTGACGGGGGCGTGGTCGCTGGGGCGGTCCCAGGCGCGGACGTCGTCGTGGATGCGGCAGGCCGCCGAGCCCTGGCGGAAGGCGGCCTCGCGCAGGCCGGGCGTCACCCAGATGTGGTCGAGGCGAAGGCCGCGGTTCGACTGGCGGAAGTCGGCGGCGCGGTCGCTCCACCACGAGGCCAGCTTCACCGGGTCGGGGATCGCCTCGCGCGCCAGGTCCAGGAAGCCGAGCGAGGCCTTCAGCGCCGTCATGGCCTCCACCTCGACCGGGGTGTGGCTGACGACCCTTGACATGAAGCGGTGGTTCCAGACGTCGAACTCGCCGGGCGCGACGTTGAGGTCGCCGGTGATCACGATCGGCTCGGCCGGGTCGCGGCCGGCCATGTGTGCGGTCAGGCGCTCGTAGAAGTCGAGCTTGTGGTCGAACTTGGCGTTCTCGGCCCGGTCGGCGATGTCGCCGCCGGCGGGGATGTAGAAGTTGTGCACCTCGACGCCCGCGACCTTTACCGAAACCGCCCGGGCGTGGCCCTCGCGGCAGACGTCCAGGGGCTGGACGTCCTCGATCGGCAGGCGAGAGGCGGTGGCGACCCCGTGCCAGCCCTTCTGGCCGGCGATGCGAAGGTGCGGCAGGCCCGCTTCCGCGAACACCTGGCGCGGGAACTCGCCCTCGCGGCACTTGATCTCCTGCAGGCACAGCACGTCCGGCGCCTGCTCGGCGACGAAGCGGGCGACCTGCTCGGCGCGCAGGCGGACGGAGTTGACGTTCCAGGTGGCGATACGCAGGCGCATGGACGTTCTGATAGCGAACCGGGCGGCCAAACGAAAAGCGCCCGGACGCATCGAGCGCCCGGGCGGTTGAAGTCGTCTCTCATGCCGCCGCCGGGAGGGGATAGGTTCCGGCACGGATACCGGCGCCGCAGGTCGGATGCGTCGCCGCGATGAGTGTCATATTTGCCACTCCGCCCCAGAATGTCAAGGCGAAAGATCAAAGGACTTGCTTGTGGCCCTGCTGCAACATTCAGCGGGCGGACGGGGCGACACGAGCCGGGTTCCTCAGGTCGAACAGGCTCCGGTCGAAGGGTCCGGCCGGGCCGAAGTCGGTCAGGGTCACGTGCGTGGCGGCCCCCTGCGCGTCGGTCAGGGTCCAGCCGGTCAGGGACAGCGGGGCGTTCGAGAAGCTGAGCGCGATCTGGCCCTCGGCCTCTTTCTTGCGGTCGCGCGCGACGACGGTGAATCCGTCGGCCTGCCGCTCGACGCGGGTGACGACGACGCCGCGGTCCAGGCGGATGTCCCGGGCCAGGAAGATCGACAGCGGCGTCATGCCCAGCGGGTAGCTGTCGAAGGTTTTCAGGCGCGGGTTCAGCACCGACACCACGGCGCCGTTGGAGGCCATGATTATCCCGGACGGCGGGTCGTAGGCGAACCGGGCCTTGCCCGGCCGCTGCAGGTAGAAGGTGCCGTGCGTGACGTTCCGATGCGAGTCCGTCTGCACGAAGTGGCCCTTGGCCGTGGACAGGCTCTGCAGGTAGTCGCGGGCCCTGGTCACCAGCGC
>DASZQQ010000567.1:0-9538 GCA_035549595.1 Caulobacteraceae bacterium | reverse complement strand
GAGGGCGTTCAGGATCTGCTGCTCGCGCTGCAGCCGGTGGCCGATGTAGGCGGTCATGAAGGCGCCCACCTCGCGGATCGCCGGGCCGTGCGCGGGCCAGAGGGTGGCGAAGCGGCGGCGGCGGATCTTGTCGAGGCTGTCGAGGTAGTCGCCCATGTCGCCGTCGGGCGGGCTGACCACCGAGGTCGACCAGCCCATCACCGCATCGCCCGGGAAGAGGGCGTTCTCCTCCTCGACGGCGAAGGCGTAGTGGCTGGCGGTGTGGCCGGGCGTGGCCACCGCCTCGATCGTCCAGCCGGGGCCGAAGAAGCGGCGGCCGTCCTTCAGGGCCACGTCCGGGGCGAAGCCGAGGTCGTCGCCGGCCTCCAGACGGTCGTCGCCGCCGGAGGGCCTCGGGGCGCCGGCGCCGGCGTAGACGGTGGCGCCGGTGAGCTCGGCCAGCGGCCGGGCCAGCGGCGAGTGGTCGAGGTGGGCGTGGGTGACGAAGATGTGGCTGATCCGCTCCCCGCGCGTCGCCTCGAGGATCGCCTCCAGGTGCTCGGGGATGTCCGGGCCGGGGTCGATCACCGCCACCTGGCCGCGGCCGACGATGTGGGCGCCGGTGCCGGTGTAGGTGAAGGGGCCGGGATTGCGGGCGATCACCCTGCGGATCAGCGGCGAGACCTGCTGCGACCTTCCGTAGTCGAAGGCCATGTTGGTCACGAACGGGATCATGACGGCGTTTCCTCGTTTGTTATGAGTTCGGTCAGGGCCGCGGCGAGGCGGCTGACGGCGCGCAGCTTGTCCCGCCAGGGCAGGACGATCGGCGGCATGTCGGTCTTGTTGACGTCGACGACGTAGAGCCGGCCCGTGGGGCCGTCGCGCAGGATGTCGAGCCCGCCCCAGTCGAGTTTCATCGCCCGCGCGAAGGCGGTCAGGCGCTCGATCTCGGCGGCGGAGAACACGGCCTCCGGCTCGGCCAGGGCGACCGCAGTGTTGGCGTTGGCGAAGCGGCTCGCGGCCGGGCGGCGCTTGACGAACACCACCACCGGCCGGCCGCCGACGAACGGCGTGCGCAGGTCCACCGCCTCGCCGTTCTCGAGGTTGCCGACCAGGCGCTGGTAGACGCGGGCGGGCGCCGCGGGGCGCGGGCAGGCGACGATGCGGCCGTCGTGGACGCCGTTGGCCTCGCTCTTCTCGACCGCCCAGCCCTCGTGGCGCGTCGGGTCGAGCGCCAGTGGATAGCCGAACACCTCCTCGAACACGGCCGCCACGCGGCTCTTGGAGACGTCCAGGCACTCGAAGTTGATGCGGCGGCGGACGGCGGGCGTCGGCGGGCGCCCGCAGGTGGCGTCCTCGAAGTAGAAGGCCGCGTCGGCGTCGTTCGGGCTGCGCGCGATCCGCGCCCCGGCCCAGGCCGTCGCCAGCCACACCAGGTACCAGGGCCGCGGGCGGTCCGGGGCGAACCAGATGCTGGGGCCGCGCCGGCCGGTCAGCGCCAGGGCCGCGGCCCGGGCCCGCACCGGCGCGTAGAGGGCGAACCAGCGGGCGAAGGCGGCCAGGATCTCGCGATCGACGACCACGCTGGCGCCGGTCTTCTTCACCGTCAGCGTGCGGCCGGCGATGACGAAGTCGGAGGTCCAGAGGGCGTCGGTCATGGCGGGGCTCCTGGGGCGCGGGTCGGGCGGCTACCAGCCGGGCGAGGCGGGGGCGGGGACGACCACGGCGGCGACGCGGCGGCCGAGGTCGGCCAGCTCGCGGCGGCGGAAGACGACCAGCAGCACCACGGCGAAGACGAGGTTCGTGCAGGCGGCGCGGAAGAGGCCGCCGCCGTCGTGGTTCGGGTCGGTGGACAGCGGGGTGAAGAGGTGGAAGCTCACCGCCCCGGCCATCACCAGCAGCCCGGCAAGCGCCCCGCCGGCCTGCAGGTGGCGCAGGCGCGGGATCATGCCGGCGATCAGCAGGGTCGAGGCGAGAAGCTCGATCGAGCCGATCACGTACTGCGAGAAGAGGCCGGTGTGGGCGAAGAGGCCGGGCAGGCCGAGCGAGGTCGCCCAGTCGTTCAGCCGGCCGAAGATCACCTGGGTCTTCGGATGGTCGGTGAACTTGTAGCGCAGGGAATCCAGGAACACGGCGGCCATGAAGGCGGCCATGGCGTGGGGAACGAGGCGCGCGAGGCGGGTCATCGGGGGCGTCCTTCGGATCGGGAGGGTCAGCGCAGCACGCGCGGCCAGTTGCGGTCGCCGCGGGCGATGTTGGCCGGGACGTCCTTCGCCCACTGGCGCTGAACGGCGGCGTTGTAGTTGAGGTAGAGGCGGCCGTTCACGACCCGCCAGGCCAGGGGATCGCCGCTGGCGAGGTGGCCCTCGGCCACGGCCCAGGCGCAGTAGCCGCCGTATTGCGGCGCGTAGGCGGCCGGGTTGGCGCGGAACTTGGTCAGGTGCTCGGCGCTGGCGAAGCGGAACTCGGCCCCCTTCCACTCGGTGCGGAAGGCGGGGGCGCCCTTCACGGGCTTGCCGTCGAAGTAGGAGACGGCGTCGTAGCCGCCCAGCGCCACGTGCGAGAAGGCGGGCGTGAAGATCTCGGCCGAGGCGGCCATCGCCACGGCGGGCGCGGCCAGGGGCGTCGAGACGACGGCGGCGGCGAGAAAGAGGCCCCTGACGGTCAAGGTTCCGATGGTCATGTGCGGGTCCTTCGGCGCTTCAAATCACACCGCCGTCGCCTCGATCGCGGGGGCGGACCCCGAGGGCTCGGGGCAGGACAAGGAGTGCCCGAGCCGCGGCCCGAACGCTCATGCCGAAAGGTTATGGAGCGGCCTTAGCGGCCCGCATGGGCGGGCGCGACTGGCGCGCCGCGGGCCGGCAAGTGCGACTGGCGGTTGATCGGGAGAAGCCTGTAGGCTCGTGCCCGGACACCCTGCCATGCGCTCCTTCATCGGCCCAATCATCCTGCTAGCCCTCGCCGCCGGGTGCGGCGTGCTCGGCCGCGACGTGCGGCCGCTCGGCTGGAAGGGGGTGTCGCTCGATGCGGCCTTGCCCGTCGGGGCGGGTACGAGCCGCTTCAGTTTCGTCGAGCCGGATGGCGGCTATCACGGCGTCGCGGTGCGCGTGAAACGCCGCGCGGGCGGGAACGAGACGGACTGCGCCTTCCTGCCGGCCGGGGATCCGACCGCTGTCCAGGGCCAGCCCTGCGCCCCAGCCGGCGCGCCCCTGCGCCTGGCGTGGCAGGTGCTCGACGGCGGGGCCGTCGCGGCGAAAGGAGACTTCGCGACCGGTGATCCCGTCGGCTGGACGCTGAGCGACGATCCGACGAAGACGTACCTCCTGGGGGCCGAGTTCCCGCTGGTGCGCAACCGCCGCTACACCCTGATCCTGCACAACGCCTCCGACCTCAGCGCCCTGGCCGGCGCCGAGCCCCGCCTGCTCGTGGTCAACCGGGAATCGGGCGAAGGGCCCCTGTTCGTCCAAGCGCTGGAGCTGCTCGCCGCGCTCGCCTTCGGGCTCGCGGGGGCCGTGTGGGGCGCAGCGGCCGTGTTCGGCGCCTATCGACGGCGCCGCCGGACGGCTTCCGCCAGCAGAGCCTGACCGCGCGGTCGCACCCGGTCACGGCTTGCCGGCGTAGCCCCTGGGCCGCGTTCTCGATCGTCCCGCCCTTGGCGATCATCGGGTCGTGACGGGCGAACGCCTCGCGCCCACCCGCGCCGGTGGCGGGGAAGTGGACGGCGGGCCGGACGCGCACTAGGACACGTCGGCCGGCGGGGCGGCCCCGTGTCGCCCCGTCTGAACTGTCCAAGGAGATGCGCCATGTCGCTCGACAAGTCCGCCGGTGTCGGCGCCGGCCTGGCGCTGTCCCCCCTCGACGGCCGCTACCGGCGGGCGACGCAGCCGGTCGCCGAGCTGATGTCCGAGTTCTCCCTGATGCGCCACCGCGTGCGGGTCGAGGTCGAGTGGCTGGTCTTCCTGTCGCGGGATCTGAAGCTGCCGGAACTGCCGGCGCTGGCCGACGACGACGTCGCCCGGCTGCGCGCGCTCTACGAGACCTTCGGGCCGGCCGAGTTCGAGGCCATCGCCGAGATCGAGCGGGTGACGAACCACGACGTCAAGGCGGTGGAGTACTTCCTGAAGGACCGCACCGAGGGCACGGCGGTCCATCCCTATCGCGAGTTCATCCACTTCGCCTGCACGTCCGAGGACATCAACAACCTCGCCTATGGCCTGATGCTGAAAGGGGCGATCGACGACGTCTGGATCCCCAAGCTCGAGGCCCTTTGCGCCGACCTCGAGGCGCGCGCGGTCGAGCTGCGCGACGCGCGGATGCTGGCCCACACGCACGGCCAGCCGGCGACGCCGACGACGCTGGGCAAGGAATTCGCCGTCTTCGCCTACCGGCTGAGGCGCCAGCTGAAGGCGGCGCGCGAGCTCGCGTTCCTGGGCAAGATCAACGGCGCCACCGGCACCTTCAGCGCCCACGCCATGGCCTATCCGGACGTCGACTGGCTCGGCGCCTCGCGGCGGTTCGTGGAGTCGCTGGGGCTCGAGCACAATCCGCTGACGACCCAGATCGAGCCGCACGACTACATCTCGGAGGCCTGCGACCTCATCGCCCGGGTCGACACCATCGCCACCAACATCAGCGTCGACATGTGGCTCTACATCAGCCTCGGCTACTTCAGCCAGGCGCTGGTGAAGGGCGAGGTCGGGTCCTCGACCATGCCGCACAAGGTCAACCCGATCGACTTCGAGAACGCCGAGGCCAACTTCGGCGTCGCCAACGCCCTGCTGCGGCACCTGAGCGGCAAGCTGCCGATCTCGCGCCTGCAGCGCGACCTCAGCGACAGTTCGGCGATCCGCAGCCTGGGCTCGGCGATCGGCTATTCCTGCCAGGCGCTCGACGCCCTGATGCGCGGGCTGAAGAAGCTGCGGGTGTCCGAGGCCCGCCTCGCCGAGGACCTGGACGGCGCCTGGGAGGTGTTGGGCGAAGGCCTGCAGACGGTGATGCGCAAGGCCGGGGCCGAGAGCCCGTACGAGCGCATGAAGGCCCTGACTCGCGGCGAGCCGGTGGGCCCCGACACCTTCCGCGAGATCATCCTCGGCCTCGACCTGCCGCAGGCCGAGAAGGACCGCCTTCTGGCCCTGACGCCGCGCGACTACGTCGGCCGCGCCTGCGACCTCGTCGGGGTCCTGACGAGCGAGGACTGACGGCGGCTCCCTAGATCGAGGCGCCGGTCAGCACCGCAGCGGTCTCGATGTCCTCGATCAGGCCCGGGTGGGTCGGGCGCCAGCCCAGGCGCTCGCGGGTGAGGGCGGCGGAGGCGGGCATGTCGACGCCGGCGAACATGCCGAGCCAGCCGAAGTGCGCCGGCGCGTCCTGCGCCGTCACGCTGGCCGTGGGCAGGCCCAGGCGCCGGCCGATCGCCTCGGCGATCTCGCGCATGGCCAGGCCCTCGTCGTCGACGGCGTGGTAGACGGCGCCCGGCTCGCCCTGCTCCAGCGCCAGGCGATAAAGGCGGGCCGCGTCGAGGCGGTTGCCGGCGGGCCAGCGGTTCGCGCCGTCGCCGACGAAGGCCGCCACGCCCTTCTCCCGCGCCGCGTTCACCAGCGGCGGCAGGAAGCCTCCGGTCCCGCTGTCGTGGGTGATCGGCGGCAGGCGGATCACGGCGGTGCGCAGGCCCCGGCCGGCGGCCTCGCGCACCAGCGCCTCGGTCTCGCCGCGGCCCTGGCGGGCCGGCATGTCGTCCTCGGTGGCCGTGCGGCCGGGCGCCAGCATGGCCACGCCCGAGGTGGCGATGAACGGCATCCCCGAGCCGGCGAGGGCGTCCAGCATCGCGACCACCGTCTGCTGTTCGATGGCCATGTTCTCCACGAAGCGCGCGAAGTCGTGGATGAAGGCGCAGTGGATCACCGCCTCGCAGGCCCTGGCGCCGGCGATGAAGCTCGCATGGTCGTTCAGGTCGCCGCGGTGCGGCGCGACCCCGGCGGCGGCCAGGGCCTCGGCCCCCTCGTCCGTGCGGGCGACGCCCAGCACGGTGTGTCCGGCGCCCAGCAGTTCGCGGGCCACGGCCGTTCCGATGAATCCGGTCGCCCCGGTGAGGAATACGCGCAAGACAAGACTCCCATCGCTGTCCTTGGCGACTGTCTCGCACCCGCCGGGTCCGGAAAAGCCGAGGGGTTATAGGGGTATGGCCGCTAACACCCTGGCGTTTCGAAGATCTCTCGCTGCGCGCATCTTGATTCCGCTCGCGTCCGCGGCGATTCTCGGCAGACAGCAAATGGGGGTTCAAAGCATGCCCGTGGTCGGTATCGGCGGCGTCTTCTTCCGGGCCAGCGACCCGAAGGCGCTTCGCGAATGGTACCGGACCCACCTGGGCATCGCCGCCGACGGCGGCTTCGAGTGGCCGCAGCAGGCCGGCCCGACCGTGTTCATGCCCTTCGACCGCGATACGGACTACTTCCCGGCCGACCGGCAGTGGATGCTGAACTTCAGGGTCGAGGACCTGGACCCGCTGCTGGCCTCGCTGCGCGCCGCGGGGATCGAGATCACCACGAACCCGGACTGGGACACGCCCGAAACGGGCCGCTTCGCCCGTATCCACGATCCGGAGGGCAATCCCGTGGAGCTGTGGCAGCCGCCGGCCGAGTGAACTTGGACGCTGAGGCAATCAGGCCCCGGCGAAGCTGGTTCGCCAGGGCCTGCGCCACCGGAGGACCTGAAGAGGGTGGTCAGGCCTTCGGCCCGGCGACGCTGGAGGCGATGGAGGCCGAGACCTCGGTGGCCATCTTGAAGGCCGCGTCGCGGTCGGTGACGCCGTAGCGCTGGGCGAGCCAGGCGAAGTCGGTCCACGCGACCCAGACCTGGCCGTCGGCGTCCTGGACCACCAGCATGCGCACCGGCCAGTCGAGGCCGGCGATCGGGTTCGAGGTCAAGAACTGCACCCCGAGCGGCGGATTGCCGAACAGCAGCAGCTTGGAGGGGCGAAGGGCGATGTTGGCCCCGGCGCCCAGCTGCGACTGGTCGATCTCGTCGAAAAAGCGGATGCCCTTGGCCGCGACGTCGGCCTTCAGGCGCCGGACGGTCTCGTCGAAGCCATAGGCGCTCTTGACGCGCAGCACGCCCTGGGCGGCGGCGGTGGCCGGGGCCTGCTCGGCGTGGACGACGGGGGCGCCGATGCCGGCGATCGAGAGGGCCACGGCGCCGGCGGCGGCGAGGCTGAGGCGGCGCAGGGCGCCGGGGAGGGTCTGGGACATTGGCGGGTTCCTTGGGGCTTGCTTGAGAAGGGACGCCGGCTCAGCCGGCGCTGATCATCCGCCCCGCCGCGGCTTCGTGCAGGATGAAGCCTTCGATGGGGTCGAACTGCTGGGTCCAGGGGGCCTGCGCCAGCACGCGGTTGGTGTCGGCGTAGCCGGCGTCCCAGCGCGAGCGGATGCCCTCGGGGCTGAAGTCGATGTCCTTGGCGTGGTCCTCGCCCTGCAGCGGCGGGGCCAGCAGGCGCACCACGTGCATGCGGGTCAGGCAGCCGTAGGCGGCCAGCGAGCGGATCTCTGGGCTCTTGCGCGCCTCTTCCGGCAGCCGGTCGGCGAGCTCGCGGATGATGTGGCGCAGGCGGTGGATCTGCTTCTGGCGGGCGATGTGGCTGGCCGCGCGGCTGGCGTACTGCAGGTCCTTCTGCCGGCTCATCACCGACCAGATGCTGTCCGGCTCGGGGCCGTTCGGGCTCCACATGTGCACGGCGAAGACGAGGCCCGACTTGCGCGGATTGTCGTCGAACACCGCCTCCACCGGTGTGTTCGAGAGGATGCCGCCGTCCCAGTAGAGCTCGCCGTCGATGCGGATCGCGGGGAAGGCCGGCGGCAGGGCGCCCGAGGCCATCACGTGGCGCACGCTGAGCGGGGTCTCGCGGCTGTCGAAGTAGCGCATCTCGCCGGACTGGACATTGGCCGCCCCGACCGTCAGCCGCGGCGCGCCCGCGTTCAGCAGGTCCAGGTCGATCAGGTCGCAGAGCGTCCGCTCCAGCGGCTCGGTGGAGTAGTAGCCGGCGAGCTCGGACCCCAGCGGGACCTGGGCGCCGAGAAAGGCCCAGGGGTTCGGGCGGAAGAAGGCGTCGAGGCCCGCCGCCACGGTCCAGCCGTTGGCCGCCAGGGCGCCGAAGCCAGGCAGGGCGCCGGCCATCCGGGTCAGGGGGCCGTGCCGCATGCGCCGCCAGAACTCGCGCAGCCGCGGCAGGCGCTTTTCCGGCGGGTTGCCGGCGATGAGGCTGGCGTTGATGGCTCCGATCGAGGTGCCGATCACCCAGTCAGGCTCTATGCCGGCCTCGTGCAGGGCCTGGTAGACCCCCGCCTGGTAGGCGCCCAAAGCGCCGCCGCCCTGGAACACCAGGACCACCTGGCCCAGGCGGGCCTTGTCGAACGCCTCGACGACCGTATTGCCGTCCATCTCTTCCATCCTCCCGTCCCCTCGCGGGACTTCGGGACGGAACCTGACGGTCCGGGCCGGCAAGGTGAAATGACACGAAGGCAGAGCCTTCATGCGCCGGGCGCATGGCCGCGGTGGTTTCCTCGCGTCACCTCGACCGGCCGCGCCGGGCCGGCCTATAGGCTGTGGCCAAGAACACCCGGGAGGATCCGATGGGCAACGCGTTCGAGACGCAATGGACCTGCTTTTCCGTCACGCTGGAGGGCCAGGTGGCGCACATCCGCCTGAACCGCCCCGAGGCGTTCAATTCCATGAACCGCGCGTTCTGGAACGAACTGCCGGCGATCGTGCGCGACATCGACGACAACGCCCGCGCCCGGGCGATCGTGATCTCGTCCACGGGCAAGCACTTCTGCGCCGGCATGGACCTGCAGAACTTCGCCGGCGTCGGCGGCGAGGGCGGCGGCCACGGCGCGGACCGGGCGATGGCGGGCGAGGCTTCGCGCGGTCACCTGCGCTCGCTGCAGGACGCCTTCGGATGCCTGGACGAGGCGCGCATGCCGGTGATCGCCGCGATCCAGGGCGGCTGTGTCGGCGGCGGCGTCGACCTGACCAGCGCCTGCGACATCCGCTACGCCAGCGCCGACGCCTTCTTCTGCGTCCAGGAGATCAACATCGGCATGACCGCCGACGCGGGCACCTTCCCGCGCCTGTGCCGCCTGATCCCGCAGGGCTGGGTGCGGGAACTCGCCTACACCGGCCGGCGCCTGCCGGCGGCGCGGGCGCGCGAGATCGGCCTCGTCAACGAGGTCCTGCCCGACCACGAGGCGGTGGTCGCCCACGCCCTGGCGACGGCGCAGGAGATCGCTTCGAAGGCGCCGCTGGCCGTGGCCGGCTCAAAGGTGATGATCAACTACGCCCGCGAGCACGACACCGAGACGGCGCTCGACTACATCGGCGTCTGGCAGGCCGGCATGTTCTCGGGCTCGCAGATGGCCGAGAGCTTCAAGGCCAAACAGGAAGACCGAGAGCCGCAGTTCCCGGACCTGCTGCCAATCCGCCGCGGAATGTGAATTCTTCTCCTGCGCGCGGGAGTGGGGACATGATACCGGAGGGATCGTGTCCCCTCGGTCTGGCTGGAGGGGGACAC
>DASZQQ010000566.1:0-2062 GCA_035549595.1 Caulobacteraceae bacterium | reverse complement strand
CCACCGCCGCATCGACCCCAAGCGCGCCGCACCGTGCGGCGAGGCGCGCGGCGCGGGCGAGGGTGGTTCCGCTGGAAGCGACGTCATCGACCAGCAGCACCCGCCGTCCGGCGACGTCGGCGCGGTCCAGGCCGGCCAGGCGCACGTCGCGGTCGCCGCGGCGGACCTTGGCCAGGACCTTGTGCGGACAGGCCAGCGCCTCGCCCCAGGCCCTGGCCCAGGGCTCGGACTCGGCGTCGGGCCCGACCACCAGCCGGCCCGGCCCGGCCTCGAACAGCGGCACCAACACGGGCACGGCGGTCAGCGACCGCGAGGGGACGCCCGTGGCGGCCGAGAGGTCGGCGGTCCGGTGCAGGTGCGCCTCGACGGTCACGATCCGGTCGACGGCGCCGCCGATCAGAGGGGCGATCACGTCGCGGCTTAGCGGCTGGCCGGCCTCGAACACCCGGTCCTGGCGCAGGTAGCAGAAGTACGGGGCCACGAGCACGATCCGCTGCGCCCCGCCGCGCCTCAGGGCGTCGGCGGCCAGCAGCAGGGGCGCGAGCTTGGCGTCGGGCCGGTCGAGGGAGCGGTAGAGGATCGCCGTGCGGGGCGGCGAGGGCGCGGTGGGCAGGGACTCCCCGTCGGGAAAGCGGTGCAGGCCGATGGAGCGGAACGGAACGCCGAGCGCCGCGGCCAGCCGGGCGGCCGGCGCCTGCTCTTCGGCGAAGGCGAGGACGGCGAGGCTCATGGGCGGGCGATCGAAAAGCCGCTGTCCTCGCCGGCGCTCTCGACCGCCAGGCCGAACTCGGACGGGTCGAGGCCGTGGATGCGGTAGAGCGGCTCGCCCTGGCGCACCTGGTCGCCGACCGCCTTGAGCAGGTCGAGACCCGCCCCGGTATCGGTCGGCGCGCCGGCGAGACGGGCGATGCGGGCGATGCGCAGGCAGTCCACCGCCTCGACCCGGCCAGCCCGTGGCGCCTCGACTTCATGCGTCAGGGGGCCGACCTCGCGGTTGACCGGGGAGGGCCCCTGGGCGGCGCAGATGGCGTCCATCTTGCGGCGGGCGGCGCCGGACTCCAGCAGCTCGCGCGCCCGCAGCTCGCCCTGGCCCCCCAGCACGCGCGGATCGGCCTCCAGCAGGCGCCCGGCGATGCGGATCGACTTTTCCCTCAGGTCCGCGGGGGCGTCCGGCGCATTGTCCAGCACCGCCAGCACGTCGCGGGTCTCGAGCACCGGCCCGACGCCGCGGCCGATCGGGCGCGAGCCGTCGGTGACCACCACCTCGACGTAGAGGCCCAGCCGCGAGGCGACGAACTCGAACAGCTTGCGCAGGCGCAGGGCCGCGGCCGGGTCGCGGATCTTGGCCGAGGCGCCGACCGGCACGTCGATGACGAGGTGCTTCGAGCCGGCGGAGGCCTTCTTCGACAGGATCGAGGCCACCATCTGCTCGGCGGTGTCGATGGACAGCGGCCGCTCGACCGAGATCAGGATGTCGTCGGCCGGGGCCAGGTTCACCCGACCGCCCCAGACGATGCAGCCGCCACAGGCCTCGACCACGGACTTCATCTCATCGGCGCTCAGGTCGACGCGGGCGAGGACCTCCATGGTGTCGGCGGTGCCCGATGGCGAGGTGATGGCGCGCGACGAGGTCTTGGGGATGATTAGGCCGTGGGCGGCGACGATCGGCGTCACCACCATCGAGGTGCGGTTGCCCGGCACCCCGCCGATGCAATGCTTGTCGACCACGAGGCCGGGGCCCCAGTCCAGCGTTGCGCCGGCGCCGATCATCGCCTCGGTCAGGGCCAGGGTCTCGTCCGGGGTCATGAAGCTGGCGCAGGCGACGATGAAGGCGGCGATCTCCATGTCGGAGCAGCGGTGCGCGACCAGGTCGTCGACCACTTGGCGCAGCTGGACCGCGTCCAGGGTCTCGCCGCGGATCTTGGCCCGCACCGCGTCCAGGCTCAGCGGCGGCGGGGCGTGGTCGATGGCCACCGGCGCCCCGGCCTTGACGCACAGGCGGTGCCAGGCGGGCTCGGGCAGGCCGATCTCGTCGGGGGCGACCACGCCGGGGTCGTCGGCG
>DASZQQ010000565.1:0-7297 GCA_035549595.1 Caulobacteraceae bacterium | reverse complement strand
GAGCCGATCCGCGGCGTCGGCCTTCGCACCTTCCTGGTCGGCGACGCCGACAAGACCATCCTCGAACTCGGCCGGGTCGAGTTCAAGGCCACAGCCCAGGCGGCCTGATGGCGGCCAGGCCCGTCAATCTTCTGCCCTCGGTGCTGGACCGGCTGATCGACGATCATCCGGACAGTCCGCACGACCCGCCGAAGAGCCGGCCCCAGCAGCTGGCGTCGCTGCGCGATTCCGTGCGCCGCGACCTGGAGGCCCTGCTCAACCACCACCGCCGCTGCCTGTCGCCGCCGCCGGGGCTCGGCGAACTGGACCTGTCCGTGGTTGAGTACGGCGCGCCCGACTTCCTGTCGCTGTTCGCCGGCGAGGAGAGCTTCCGCGAGCAGTTCCGCCGCTCGCTGGAGGACATCATCCGCCGCTACGAGCCGCGCTTCGTCTCGGTGAAGGTGACGATCAAGCACATGGGCGACAGCGTCGACCGGACGCTGAAGTTCCGCATCGACGCGATGATGTACGCCGAGCCGGCGCCCGAGCCGGTCAGCTTCGACTCCCGGCTCGACCCCGCCAGCCAGGCCTTCGCCGTCAGCGGAGGCGCCGATGGCTGACGACCTCCTCGCCTACTACAACCGCGAGCTCCTCTACCTGAGGAAGCTCGGGGCCCAGTTCGCCGACCAGCACCCGAAGATCGCCGGGCGCCTGCGCATGGCCGGCGAGGCGGTCGAGGACCCGCACGTGCTTCGCCTGCTCGAGGGCGTGGCGTTCCTGAACGCGCGCATCCGCGCCAAGCTCGAGGACGAGTTCCCCGAACTCGCCGAGGGCCTGCTCGACCAGCTCTATCCGCACTACCTGGCGCCGATCCCGTCGATGGCCATCGTCCAGTTCACGGGCGCGGCGGATCTGGCCAAGAAGGTGGTCGCGCCGGCGGAGACCGAGCTGATCACCGAGCCCGTGGCCGGCGAGGCCTGCCGCTTCCGTACCACCACGCCGGTCGACGTCTGGCCGATCGAGATCGACAGCGCCGCCTTCGCCGGTCGCCCCCTGCCCGGCCCCCTGCCGCCGCCCGGCAGCACCGGCGTCTTCCGCATCACGCTGAAATGCCTGTCGAAGGACATGACCTTCCAGCAGCTGGCGCCGGACTCGTTGCGGTTCTTCCTGCGCGGCCAGACCGCCGAGGTCATGCAGCTCTACGAGCTGATCCTGAACAACACCGTGGGCGTGGTGCTGGCGGACTCGCCCAGCGATCCGCGCGCCGTCCCGCTGGGTCCCGGGGCCGTGAAGCCGGTGGGCTTCGAGGCGGACGAGGGCATGCTGCCCTACTCGGCCCGCTCGCCGCTGGGATACCGGCTGCTGACCGAGTACTTCACCTTCCCCGAGAAGTTCCTGTTCTTCGACGTCGCGGGCCTGGGCGCCAAGCTGGCGGCGTCCGGCGGGCGCAGCCTCGACCTCTACATCTACGTCAACCGCTCGTCGGTGGAGCTGGAGCGCAGCACCTCAGCGGCCTCGTTCGCCCTCGGCTGCGCACCGGTGGTCAACCTCTTCCGCCAGCGCGCCGAGCCGATGACCCTGAACGGGGCGACGGCGGAGTACCTGGTCACCCCCGACAGCCGCCGCCCGGGCGCCCTGGAGGTCTATTCGGTCGACCGCGTCACGGCGACGTCCCCGGCCGGCGAGGCGGTGACCTTCGCGCCGCTGTTCGGCCTCACCCACGCCGGCGTCTCGCGCCGGGAGACCCGGTTCTGGCACGCCTCGCGGCGCCCTTACGGCGGCGGCGGCGATCCTCAGCCCGAGACCTGGCTGACCTTCGTCGACCTGGACGGCGAGCCCACGGCGCCCAACGACTGGGTGGCCTCGATCGAGACCACCTGCACCAACCGCGACCTGCCGGCGAAGCTGCCGTTCGGCGGCGGCCATCCGCACCTGCGCCTGGCGCAGAGCCGCAACGGGATCAAGCAGGTCGCCTGCCTGACCGCCCCGACCCCGACGGTGCGCCACGTCAGCCGCAAGGAGGCGGCCTGGCGGCTGGTCTCGCACCTGAACCTCAACCACCTGTCCCTGGCAGACCAGGCCGGCGGCGCCGAGGCCCTGCGCGAGATCCTCAGGCTCTACGACTTCCGCGACGCGCCCGAGACGCGGGCGATGATCGACGCGGTGCAGAGCATCCAGGCCAGGCGGGCCACGGCCCGGGCGCCGGACCGGGCGATGGGGGTGCTCTGCCGCGGCCTCGACGTCACCATCACCTTCGACGAACAGCTGACCTCGGGCGGCGGGGTGTTCCTGCTGGCCTCGGTCCTGGAGCGCTTCATCGCCCACTACGCCTCGATCAACGCCTTCACCCGACTGACCGCGGTCCTGAAGGGCCGCCCCGGAGCCTTGCGCACATGGTCCCCCCGAGCCGGCGATCTGGCGCTTCTCTGATCGAGGCCCTTTGGTCGGACCCGGAGCGGTTCGACTTCGCCCCGGCCGTGCGGCTCCTGGAGCGCGCCGCCGAGACGGGCGAGGGCGGGCGCGATCCCGGCCGCGCCCGGGTCGGCCTCGACAACGATCCCGCCGCCGAGGCGGTGCGCCTGCGCGCGGCGCTCGAGCTGGTCTTCCCCGAAGCCGAGATCGCCGACCTCGAGGACGCCGAGGGGCGCGCCGAACTGGCCGTGAACCTGATGGGCCTGAACGGCCCCAGCGGCGTGCTGCCGGGCTTCTACAGCCAGCTCGTGCTCGACGCCGAGCGCGACAAGAACCGCGCGATGCGGAACTTCCTGGACCTGTTCAACCACCGGGCCCTGTCGTTCTTCGTCCGCGCCACCGAGAAGTACAGCCTGCCGCTGGCCTGGCAGCAGTCGGGCGGGCGCGGGACCGACGCGGTCAGCGCCGCGCTCCTGGCCCTGGTCGGCCTGCGCCAGGACGCGATGCGCCGGCGCCAGGCGGTCGCGGACGAGACCCTGGTGTTCTACGGCGGCCACTACGCCCACCGCCCGCGCAGCGCCGGGCCGCTGGCCCAGCTGCTCAGCGAGTACTTCGAAGGGCCGGCCACCATCAGCCAGTTCCAGGGCCGCTGGGCCAGGCTGCCGCCGCAGGAGCAGTCGCGCCTCGGCCCCGCCGGCCAGGGCGCCTTCCAGCAGCTCGGCGTCGATTCCGTCGCCGGCTCGAAGGTCTACGACGTCCAGGGCGCCTTCCGCGTCGGCCTTGGCCCCCTCGACTACCAGCAGTTCCTCGGCTTCCTGCCCGACGGCGAGCGCATGCGCGCCCTGCAGGACCTGACCCGCGCCTACGTCGGCCCGGCGCTGAGCTTCGACGTCCAGCTGACCCTGAAGGCCGAGGAGATCCCGCCCCTGGCGCTCACCGCCGAGACCCGGCCCCGCCTCGGCTGGAACACCTGGCTCCCCACCACCGCCCCCCGCGCAGACGCCGCCGACGCCAGCTCCGAGGCCCCGGAGGGATAACCTCCCACCCCTTCATGGGGAGGGACAGGCCGCGCAGCGGCCAGGGTGGGGAAGGGAGCGACGGCAGGGCGCCAACCGGCTGGCGGAGCGGCGGCTTCGCACTCCCCCACCCTGCCGGCTTCGCCGGCTTTCCCTCCCCACGAAGGGGGAGGGAGGGGTCAGTTGATCATGGTGATGCCGCCCTTGAGGGTCAGCATGGCGTCGCCCTTCACGGTGGTCATCAGGCCCTTCACGTCGACGCTGATCTGGCCCTCGATGGAGATCATCATGCCCTTGATGGTCACCCCCATCTGGTCGAGCTTCACGCTCGACTGGCCGACGGTCAGGGTGATCGACTGCATGGCGTCGACCGAGCTTTCGCCCATGTTCACCTTGAGATCGTGATTGCCCATCTTCACGGTCTCGGAGACGTTGCCCATCGAGATCTCGAGGGTGCGGTTGCCCTGCTCGACCTTGAGGTTGTCGTCGTTGACGATCACCCGCCGCATGTCCTTCTGGGCGTGGATGTAGATTTCTTCCGCCCCCGCCTTGTCCTCGAAGCGCAGCTCGTTGCTGGTGTCGGGCACGCCGTCCGAGCCCCAGTTGGCGCCGCGGATGCCGCTCTGGGTCTTGTTGCCGGGCACGTCGAAGGGGAGCTTGTTGTTGCCGTTGTAGACCTGGCCGACGATGATCGGGTGGTCCGGGTCGCCGTGCTCGAACACGACCACGACCTCGCTGTCGATCCGCGGCAGGAACTGCGAGCCCATCTTGTTGTAGGCCCAGACCTGGGCGACGCGGCACCAGCGCGAGACGCCCTCGCCCTCCCACGGGAACTTCACCTTCGAGCGGCCGAACTCGTCCGGGCCGTCGGTGACGACACCGGTCTGCGGGCCCTGGATGTGCGGGCGGGCCGTCACCCGCGGGGGCCGGTAGTCGAAGTCGGCCGGGATGCAGCTGAAGCTGTTGTCGTAGCCGCGGTCGCCGTCGAAGGGCATGCCGCTGGCGTCGCGGGCGCGGTGGTCGACGCGGACCACCACATAGGTGTCCGAGGTCTGGCCGCTCTGCGGCAGGTCGATGGTGTGGTCGACGACCTTGAACTTGGTCCCGGCCTCGACGCTGGGGCTGGTGCTGGTGGCGGCCACCCACACCATCTGGGCCTCGTGCTCGGCCATGCGCGCGGTCGCCAGGCGTCCGCCCTCGCCGGTCGCCTCGTGGCGGCCCGGGTATTCGAACACCGGCCGGTCGGGCAGGCCCGGCGGCTGGGCCTTGGGCAGGCCATTGGCGTCGCCGTCCATGGACGAGACGGTCTTGAAGTCCCAGGCGCCGTGCTTGAACTTGGACGGGCCGATCCGGTACTCGGGCTGCCAGCTCTCCAGCAGGTCGTCGAACTGCATCAGGGGCTTGGGCGCCTCGAGGTAGTCGCCCTTGCCGTCGCCGACGATCAGCTTGCAGTCCGGCGTCGAGTGGTCGAAGCGGTAGAAGAGGCCCTCGTCCTCCAGCAGCCGGGCGACCAGGTTGTAGTCGCTCTCGCCGTACTGCACCCAGTACTCGCGCTGGTCGCCGACCTGCTTCAGCTCGTAGCTGAGCCCGGCCGCGCCCAGCACCTGGTCGATGACCTCGTGCGAGGCCTTGTTCTCGGCGAAGATCTTGAACTTCTGGTTCACCGTCAGCAGCCACGCCGGCGGCACCACCTCGAACAGGTGCAGGTAGTGGCGCCGCACCGCCGTGCGCAGCACCTCGAAGCGGCTGACGATGCCGTTCAGCTTGCGCACTTCCTTGCGGAAGCGGATGGCGACGCCGATCTTCTGGCCCAGCACCTCGCTGGGCTTCAGGGCGCGCCCCAGCGAGGCCACCTCGAGCCTGAACCGCGACAGGGCCGACAGCTCTTCCGTGCCCTCCAGCGAGAGTACGCAGAGCTTCTTCGGCCCGAGCGAGAACGACTCCACGGAGATGATCCGCGCGGTCTGGTCGAACTCGAAGTCTTCAAGACTGTCCAAGGTTAGGCCCCTGACCCCAGCCTACGCCCAGCGGCCCGGCGGCGAAGCGCCGGATGCGGAGACGGCGCCGCGCCGCCCCCGCGCGACGGCGGGGACGGCGCCAGACCCGTCGAACCACGACGCCGGACGACGCCGGCGAAGGGTCAGACCTTCTTCTGCTGGCCCAGGTCCCAGCCGACCGTGACCGGCGACTTGGTGTTCAGGTCCTCGCCGACGCCCATGGTGCGCATCGTCACCTTGGTGAAGTTCAGCGAGATCGACTCCGACATGCCGTCGCCGCCGCTCGACTGCGAGAAGCCCGAGATCAGGGTGTTCTCCAGCTCGTAGTGCAGGATCGCCTCGTCCTCGTGGCCGGTGCTGATCAGCTCGATCACCACCTTCTTGCCTTCCGAGCCGCCCAGCGACCAGCTGAACAGGTCGGAGGTCGACGCGTCGTAGGGCTTGGTGATCACGATCTCGGACACCGAGGGCACCGAGGTTTCGCGGTCGGAGGACGCGCCCGTCGGTGAGGAGATGCCCCGCCCGACGCCCCATTGGAAGGACTGGATCGAAATCCAGTCGGTGTGATGTTCCTCGGTCGCGGAACCCTTGATCCCGTCGACTTGCATGAAAAGCGCCATTATCGCCACTCCTCGTCTGATTTTGTCCGTTGGCTTACTCAGCCACAAGCGGACGCTTTGTGTAACCAGCCCCAGCCAACAACTATTCGTGACCTCGAATTCCGAGCACCCGGGGCGCGAAGGCGGCCGGGCGAACGATGTTCGCCGTCAGGAAACTCGATACGCAACCTCGCCCTTCTCGTCCAGCGACAACGCAACCTCGCCGACGCCCTGGCCCTCGGCCAGGCGCTCGAGGAAGCGCTCCGAAATCTCCGGCAGGACGCCGTGGGCGAGCACGTTCTCGATCGCGCGCGCCCCGCTCTCGGCCTCCTGGCAGCGCGCCGCGATGGCGTCGATCAGGTCGGGCGTGTAGCTGAACGCGGCGCGGTAGTTCTCCTTCACCCGCGCGCCGATGCGGCCCAGCTGCAGGCGGACGATCGACTTCAGCGTCTCGTCGCTCAACGGGAAGTACGGCACCACCGTCACCCGGCCGAGGAACGCCGGCTTGAACACCTTCAGCAGGTCCTCGCGCAGCGCCTCGCGCAGGCCCTCGGCGTCCGGCATGGTCTCCGGGTCGGCGCACAGCTTGGCGATGGTGTCGGTGCCCGCATTCGACGTCATGATGATGATGGTGTTCTTGAAGTCGATGTCGCGGCCTTCGCCGTCGCGCAGCTGGCCCTTGTCGAACACCTGGTAGAAGACGTCCTGCACCCCGGGGTGCGCCTTCTCCATCTCGTCCAGCAGCACCACGCTGTAGGGCCGCCGGCGCACCGCCTCGGTCAGCACCCCGCCCTCGCCGTAGCCGACGTAGCCGGGCGGCGAGCCGACGAGCATCGAGACCTTATGCTCCTCCTTGAACTCCGACATGTTGATGACGGTCATGTTCTGGGCGCCGCCGTAGAGCAGCTCGGCCAGGGTCAGGGCCGTCTCGGTCTTGCCGACGCCACTGGTGCCGACCATCAGGAAGACGCCGATCGGCTTCCTCGGATCGGTCAGCTTGGCGCGCGACGTGCGCATCGCCTCGGCGATCGCCTCCAGGGCGTGGCCCTGGCCGATGATCCGCTCCTCCATCATCGGCTTGAGGTTCAGCACGGTGCGGATCTCGTCGGCGACCATGCGGCCCAGCGGAATGCCGGTCCAGTTGGAGATCACCTCGGCCACCGCCTGGGCGTCGACGCTGACCTGCATCAGCGGCTCCTCGCCCTGCAGCCTGGTCAGTTCGGCCTGCAGCTCGGAATAGCGCGCCTTCAGCGCAGCGCGCTCGTCCTCGGTCAGGGGCGCGGGCGCAGCCGCC
>DASZQQ010000564.1:0-6626 GCA_035549595.1 Caulobacteraceae bacterium | reverse complement strand
GAGCTGGAAGCGCGAGTCCGCCCGCGCGGCGTCGCCGTCGGCGCGCGCCTGGCCGGCGCGAGCCTCCGCCAGGCGCGCCTGCGCCTGGGCGACGTCCGTGCGCGGGACCTCGCCGGCCTTGAAGCGCAGCTGCGCCTGGTCGGCGATCGCCTGCATCTGCCGCACCTGGGCCTCGTTCAGGCGGGCGACCTCGCGCGCGCTGAGCACGCCGACATAGGCCTCGGCGACCTCGGCCGAGAGCATGGCCCGGGCGCCGCCGACCTGCAGCTGGGCCGCGTCGCGGCCGGCCCGCGCCCGATCGACTCCGGCCGCCAGGGCGCCGCCGGCGAACAGCGGCTGGCGCAGCTCCAGGGCCAGCTGGCGCGGGTGCACGTCGTTGCGGCCGAAGCCGAAGAAGCCGCCGAGGTCGTTGGTCCCCGCGGCCGCGCCGCCGGCGACGGTGACGCTTGGCAGTCGGGCCGCCCGCGCCTGGCCGAGCCGCGCCTCGGCGGCGTCGGCCTCGGCCCTCGCCTGGGCGAGGGTCGGGTTGTTCTTCTGCGCCAGGGCGATCGCCTCGGGCAGGGACATGGCCTGCGCGCCGGACACCGGCCCCAGGGCCGCGATGGCCAGGGTGGAAACGGCGAGTCCGGCGGCGAGGCAAGCTCGCCGCGGCATCAGCGGAAGGCCGTCCCCGGCTTCACGCCCAGGGCCTTGAACACCATCGCCGCCGGGCACCAGCCGGTCAGCGAGGCCTGGATCATGTTGAGGCCGGCGAAGATCGAGAGGCCGATCCAGTACGGGTGGACGAGCATCGCCAGGGCGACGCCGACGAGGACGACGAAGCCGGCGAAGGCGAGGACGGCGCGGTCTAGGGTCATGGCGCTGGTTTCCTTCAGGACTGGATGGGGGGCGGCGTTGCGTCAGGCCTTGAGCTTGCGGACGCCCATGATGTCGAGGGCCAGCTTCTCGTAGAAGGGCTCGCTCTCGCCGCGCTTGATCTTGCCGAGGAAGTACTTTTCGAAGCCGACCTTCGCGAGGTGCACCCAGCCGCCGCTGGCGGACCAGTTGACGTTGCGCGGCGGGATCTGCGGCTGGGCTACGAAGGCGACGCCGCCGTCGCCGAAGTCGGCCAGGCAGATCGCGTTCCAGGTCGCCTCGGCCGAGGCCGGCCGGCCCTCGACGAGATCCTTCAGGTTGGTCGCGATGGCGGTGACCATGCTCTCGATCATGAAGCCGGTCTTGGGCACGCCGACCGCGAGCGGGGTCTTGCCGGTCGGTGCGATGGCGACGCAGACGCCCAGCGCGAACACGTTCGGGAACGCCGGATTGCGCTGGTTCTTGTCGACGATGATGAAGCCGCGCGGATTGGCCAGGCCCTCGATCCCGCGCACCGCCTCGACGCCGCGGAACGCCGGCAGCATCATCGAGAAGGCGAACGGCAGGTCGTGCGTCTGCTTGACGGCGCCGGCCTCGTCGACCTCCTCGACGTGCATGGTCCCGGCCTCGACGCCGGTGACACGGGCGTTGGTGATCCACTTGATGTGCCGCTCGCGCATTTCGCTTTCGAGCAGGCCCTTGGTGTCGCCGACGCCGTCGAGGCCGAGGTGGCCGATGTAGGGCTCGGGGGTGACGAAGGTCATCGGCACCCGGTCGCGGATCTTGCGCCGCTTCAGCTCGGTGTCGAGGATCATGGCGAACTCGTAGGCCGGGCCGAAGCAGGACGCGCCCTGAACGGCGCCGACGACGATCGGACCGGGGTTCTCGACGAAGGCGTCGAAGGCCGTAGCGGCCGTCTCGGCGTGGTCGATCTGGCAGATCGACTGGGTAAAGCCGCCGTGCGGGCCCAGGCCCGGGATCTCGTCGAAGGCCAGGTCCGGCCCGGTGGCGATGACCAGGTAGTCGTAAGTCAGGCTGGAGCCGTCGGCGAGCTCGAGGCGGTTCTCGGCCGGAACCGCGCGCTTCGCGCCGACGCCGGTGAAGGCGATGCCGCGCTTCTTGAACGCGGGCGGCAACTTGACCTGGATCGCCTCGCGCTTGCGCCAGCGCACCGCCACCCAGGGGTTCGACGGCACGAAGTTGAACACGTCGCCCTGCGAGACGACCTTGACCTCGGCGCGGTCGCCGACCGCGGCCTTGATCTCGAAAGCGGCGATCGCGCCGCCCAGTCCCGCGCCCAGCACGGCAATCATCGGTTTGGCCATCGTCTCCTCCGAACCCGGCCGGCGTTTCGTCGTCTCTAGGCCGGCCGGTCCCGCTCGACCTTGATTTGCATCACGTCGCCCCGCCGCGCGCCGCGCTAGGAGGACGATCGATGGCTTGACCGTATATGTTTACGCTTGCATATACGCAAGTACGAACTTAGCCGGGCGCGTCCCGGAGCCGCCCCTCGCGGCAGGAGGGTCTCGCATGCGCAATGGAAGTCGGTTCGCAGTCGCGCTCTTCGCGGTGTCGCTGCTCGCCGGCTGCGGCGGGGCCGGCGACCACGGGTCCTCGGCGCCGGCGATCGCCCCCGCGGCCGGCCGCTATCGCATCGAGCCGCAGGTCGTCGCCGACCTGAAGCCGGTCCCGGCGACGCTGACCACCCGAGACATGGCCGACGCCCGCGCGCGCATCTCCGGAACCCTGACCCGTCTGGCGGTCAAGGAAGGCGACCAGGTGCGGCAGGGCCAGGTGATCGGCTTCGTCCACGACGAGCGCATCGGCATGCAGACGGGGGCCTACGACGCCCAGGTGTCCGCGGCCGCGGCGCAGGCCGCCGCCGCCAACGCCGACCTCACCCGCATCAAGGACCTCTACGAGCACGGCGTCTACGCCCAGGCCCGGCTGGACCAGGCCGTCGCCCAGGCCAAGGCCGCGAACGGGGCCCTCGCCGCGGCCCGGGCCCAGCGGGCGGCCAGCGCCGAGCTCGGCGCCCAGGGCGCGATCCTGGCCCCCGCCTCCGGCAAGGTGCTGACTGCCGACGTGCCGGTCGGCTCGGTGGTCATGCCCGGCCAGTCCATCGCCCGGATCACGGCCGGTCCGACCGTCGTGCGCATCGAGCTGCCCGAGGCCGACGCCGCCGGGCTGAAGGTCGGCGACCAGGTGCGCCTGAACCCCGACGATCTGCGCGGCGCCGTCTCGTCGGGCACGATCACCCAGGTCTATCCCGGCGTCGACAAGGGCCAGGTGGTCGCCGACGTGACCGCGGCGGGCCTGCCCACCGACCTCGTCGGCCAGAGGGTTCGCGCCCAGATCCGCATCGGCGAGCGCCAGGCCCTGGTCGCGCCGGCCCGCTACGTCGTGCGCCGGTTCGGCGTCGACTACGCCGCCATCGTCGGCGCGGGCGGCACGGTCTCCGAGATCCCGGTGGAGACCACCGCCGGCCCCACGCCCGGCACGCTGGAAATCCTCTCCGGCCTGCACGCCGGCGACGTGCTCACCCCGCCCGGAGCGGCCCGATGAACCTCGGCATCTCCGGGCGGCTGACGCGGGCGACGATCGCCTCGCCGCTGACGCCCCTCTTCCTGCTGGCGACCCTGATGGTCGGCCTCCTGGCGCTGGTCAGCATCCCGCGCGAGGAGGAGCCTCAGATCAGCGTGCCCATGGTCGACATCATGGTCTCGGCCCCGGGCCTGCGCGCGCCGGACGCGGTCGAGCTGGTCGGCAAGCCGCTGGAGACGATCGTCAAGAGCGTCAGCGGGGTCGAGCACGTCTACACCTTCGCCGACGACAACCAGGTGATGGTCACCGCCCGCTTCGACGTCGGCACCGACCCGGACGCCGCGGCCGTGCGCATCCACGAGAAGATCCGCGCCAACTACGACCGCATCCCCGCCGGAATTCCCGAGCCGCTGATCCAGACCCGCGGCATCAACGACGTGCCGAGCCTGGTGCTGACCCTGTCGCCCAAGCCCGGCGCGGCCGGGGCGTGGACCGACCAGGCCCTCTACCAGTTGGCCGTGAAGCTGCGGACCGAGGTCGCCAAGGTCGACAACGTCGGCCTGACCTTCATCGTCGGCGGCCGCCCCGACGAGATCCGCATCGAGCCAGACCCGGCGCGCCTGGCCCAGCACGGCGTCTCGCTGGGCGCGCTGATGGACACGGTGCGCCAGGCCGACCGGGCCTTTCCCGCCGGCGACGTGCGCCAGGGCGGCCGCGAGGTGGCGGTGACCGCCGGCCGGACCCTCTCGAGCCCCGCCGACATCGGCCTCCTCGCCCTGCCCTCGGTCACCGGCCAGACGGTCTACGTCCGCGACGTCGCCAACTTCGTCCAGGCCCCGCGCGAGGACCAGGCCCGCGTCTGGCGCGACGCCAGGGTCGGGAACCGCTGGACCGAGGCCCCGGCCGTCAGCCTCGCCATCGCCAAGCGCAAGGGCGCCAATGCGGTCGTGGTCTCCAAGGCCGTGCTCGACCGGGTCGAGACCCTCAAGGGCTCGCTGATACCGGCCAGCGTCGACGTCGCCGTCACCCGCGACTACGGCGCCACGGCCAACGACAAGGCCAACGAGCTGCTGTTCCACCTGGCCCTGGCCACCGCCTCGATCGTCGTCCTGATCGGCTTCGCCATCGGCTGGCGCGAGGCCGGCGTCACGGCCGTGGTCATCCCGACGACGATCCTGCTGACGCTCTTCGCCTCGAACCTGATGGGCTACACGATCAACCGCGTCAGCCTTTTCGCCCTGATCTTCTCCATCGGCATCCTGGTCGACGACGCCATCGTGGTGATCGAGAACATCGCCCGGCACTGGGCGATGGACGACGGGCGCACGCGCGTCCAGGCCGCCATCGAGGCGGTGGCCGAGGTCGGCAACCCCACCGTCGTCGCCACCCTGACCGTGGTGACGGCCCTCCTGCCGATGCTGTTCGTCTCCGGCCTGATGGGCCCCTACATGGCGCCGATCCCGGTCAACGCCTCGGCGGCGATGATCTTCTCGTTCTTCGTCGCCATGGTGATCGCGCCCTGGCTGATGGTCCGTTTCGCGCGCAAGACGCTGGCGGCGGGCGGCGCCCACGCCCACCACGACGAGGGCGCGCTCGGCCGGCTCTATCGCCGCGTCGCCACGCGCGTCATCGCCACGCGGCGCAGCGCCTGGACCTTCCTGATCGCCGTCGGCGTCGCCACCCTGGTCGCCTGCCTGATGTTCGCCACCAAGACGGTGACGGTGAAGCTGCTGCCGTTCGACAACAAGTCCGAGCTGCAGGTGGTGCTCGACATGCCCGAGGGCTCGACCCTCGAGGCCACCGAGCGGGCCCTGGCCGCGGCGACTTCGATCACGCGGGGCGTGCCGGAGGTGACGGCCGTCGACGCCTATGCGGGGACCGCCTCGCCGTTCAACTTCAACGGCCTCGTCCGCCACTACTACCTCAGGAACAAGCCCGAGCAGGGCGACCTCGCCGTCGCCCTGGCGCCGAAGGACGAGCGCCACCGCAACAGCCACACGATCGCCCTTGATCTGCGCCAGCGCCTGGCCAGGACGCCCCTGCCGGCCGGCGCGACGATCAAGGTCGTCGAGGCCCCGCCCGGCCCACCGGTGATGGCGACCCTGCTGGCCGAGGTCTACGGCCCGGACGCCGCCACCCGCCGCGCGACCGCGGAGCGGGTGAAGGGCATCTTCGGCCAGGTCCCCTACATCGTCGACATCCACGACAGCTGGGGCGTGCCACGGCCCGGCCTGCGCCTCGTCCCCGACCGCAGCCGGCTGGAGCAGCTCAAGGTCGCCGACCGCGACGTGTTCGACTCCATCGCCGCGGCGGTCGGCGGCCAGGTGGTCGGCTACGCCCACCGCGGCGACGGGCGCGACCCGCTCGAGATCTCGGTGCGCCTGCCGCACGCGGCCAGGGTGTGGGACAGCGCCCTGGCCAGCCTCCCCGTCGCGGTGTCGCAAGGCGCGGGGGGCGGGCGCCTGGTCGAGCTCGGCGAGGTCGTCGACGCAGGCCAGGAGCCGGGCTCGACGCATATCTTCCGCCGCGACGGGCGCGACGCCGACATGATCATGGCCGAGCTCGCCGGCCGCTACGAGGCGCCGATCTACGGCATGCTGGACGTCGACCACGCCATCGCCAATGCGAACTGGGGCGCCCTGCCCACGCCCGACGTGCGCCTGCACGG
The DNA here is from genome assembly GCA_035549595.1 of Caulobacteraceae bacterium. Lineage (GTDB taxonomy): Bacteria > Pseudomonadota > Alphaproteobacteria > Caulobacterales > Caulobacteraceae > Acaudatibacter. The sequence continues at coordinate 559 of DASZQQ010000564.1, read as the reverse complement.
CCAGCCGCAGGCCGAGGCGAGGCCGACGGTGCTCTGGGACGGCGAGTGGGAGATCACCTGGGTCACCTTCCGCGACATGGGCGCGGCCTTCGGCGTGGCGATCCTCGGCATCTATGTGCTGGTGGTCGCCCAGTTCAAAAGCTTCCGCCTGCCGCTGGTGATCCTGACGCCGATCCCGCTGACGCTGGTCGGCATCGTGCTCGGCCACATCCTGTTCCACGCCCCGTTCACGGCCACCTCGATGATCGGCTTCATCGCGCTGGCCGGCATCATCGTGCGCAACTCGATCCTCTTGGTGGACTTCATCCGCCACAGCCAGGGCGAGGGGCGGTCGCTGCGCGAGGTGCTGCTGGAGGCCGGGGCGATCCGCTTCAAGCCAATCCTCCTGACGGCGCTGGCGGCGATGATCGGCGCGGCCGTGATCCTGACCGACCCGATCTTCCAGGGCCTGGCCATCTCGCTGCTGTTCGGCCTGGCGTCCTCGACCCTGCTGACGGTGCTGGTGATCCCGGCTATCTACGTCGTCCTGCGCGACGACGGCCGCCCGTTGAGCGCCGGC
>DASZQQ010000563.1:0-2979 GCA_035549595.1 Caulobacteraceae bacterium | reverse complement strand
CCCGGTCGCGGCGCGTCCGGCGCCGGTCGCCGCGGCGCCCAGACCGTCCGCTCCGGTCGCGACGGCGCCGCAGCCCACCGCCCAGGCCGAACCGCCGCGGCCGGCGCGTACTCACCGGCGGCCGAGCTACCAGACCCAAGGGGACGAGGGCGACGCCGTAGCGCCGGCGCGCAGCTCAGGCGGCCGCCACCGCTACCCCGACGAAGGCGACGAAGCCCCGAACTGACCGGGGACATGATCCCTGCCAGGCAGGGTTTGTGTCCCCTCCCCGGGGCGCGGTCGGTGGAAGCGGGGACACGTACCTTCGGAACATGTCCCCGGGAGATGCGGAAGCAGCGCCTAGGCCGCTTCGCGTTCCTCGGCGGGGATGATGTTGTCGAGGCGCAGCAGGCTGACGATGCCGCTGTCGGTAGTCATGACGCCGGAGACGAAATCGCGCACCTCAGGGGCGCCGACGTCGGGCGGCGGCTGGATCATGCCCTCGGTCAGGGCGAGGATGTCGCACACCGCGTCGACCAGGAGGCCGATCTGGCGGTCGCCGATCTGGACCACGATCACCACCGACGAGCGTTCCTCGGTGGTGGCGCCGAGGCCGAGCCGGGCGCCGAGGTCGACCACGGGCAGGATCGAGCCGCGCAGGTTGATCATGCCGAGGAAGTGGCTGGGAGCGTTCGGCAGCGGCGTGGACTGGGTCCAGCCCCGGATCTCGCGCACCGCCATGATGTCGATCGCGAACTCCTGTTCGCCGATCCGCACGGTCACCAGCTCGGCGCCGGCGCTCGGCAGCCCCGTGGCGATGTAGGTCATGCTCGTCCCCCTTCGAGGCCGCCCGAATCGCGGGAGGCGGCCATGGTCGGACGAAACTTTGCGCGCCGAATTCGATCCGTTTCGTTAACGCCGACGCCTCACGCCGCCGAGGCGACGAGTTTCGCATCGTGCAGGCGCGCGATCTCGCCCGCGGGCAGCCCCAGCACCTCGGCGAGCACCTCTTCGGTGTGCTGGCCGAGCTTCGGCGCGGCGACCGGGATGTCGCGGGCGAGGCCCTCGAGCGAGGCCGCCGGGCCGGCGGTGGGGTAGGTGTGGCCGCTGGGGTGGTCGATGGTCGCCATCAACGGTGTGTCCGGCGGCACGATGGCCGGATCGTTCAGCGCCTCGAGCGTCGTGCGGTAGGGCGCCCAGCAGACGCCGAGCGTCTCGAACAGGGGCGCCAGCTGCGCCAGGGTGCGCGCCTGCATGGCCGCGGCGACCAGGGGCGTCAGCCGCTCGCGGTGGCGGAAGCGCTCGCCCTCGTCGGCGGCGAACGAGGTCCCCGCGTCGCGCTCCAGCGCCGCGACGGCCTCCTGAAGGCCCAGGGCCTCGAGCAGGCCGGTCCACTGCCGGCGGGTGATCGCCGCCACCATCACCCGCTCGCCGTCGGCCAGGGCGAAGTCGCGGCCGAAAGCGCCGAAGAGGTCGTTGCCGTAGCGCGGCCGGTCCGCGCCGCCAACCAGCACCTCGGCGACCTGGCCGATGTGCGAGAGGCTGGCGAGGGCGACGTCGGCCAGCGGCAGGCGGATCTCCTGACCGGCCCGGGTCTCGCGCCGGCACCGCTCGGCGGCCATCAGCACGAAGGCGGCGTAGGCCCCGGTCATCAGGTCCCAGGCGGGCAGGACGTGGTTCACCGGCTGGTCGGCGGGCAGCTCCGCCGGCCCGGTCATCAGCGGCACGCCGAGGGCGGCGTTGACGGTGTAGTCGACGGCCGTTCGCCCGTCGGCCCAGCCCATCACGCGCAGGGAGATGAGGTCGGACCTGAGCGCCGCCAGCCGCGCGTGCGACAGGAACCCCTCGACCGGATAGTTGGTGACGAAGACGCCGCCGGCCTCGCCCGGCGCCGCGGCCAGGCGCTGGGCGAGTTCGCGCCCCTCCGGCCGGCCGAGGTCGAGGGCGATCGACTTCTTGCCCTTGTTCAGCCCCTCCCAGTAGAGGCTCATCCCGCCCGGCGAGAGCGGCCAGCGGTGGAAGTCCGGCCCGCCGCCGATCGGGTCGAAGCGGATCACCTCGGCGCCCATCTGCAAAAGGTGCAGGCCGCAGCTCGGCGCGGCGATGAAGCTCGCCCCCTCGACGACGCGCAGGCCCTTCAAGAGGTCATAGGCCATCGGTGGCCTCGAGAGTCGCGGTCATGCAGGTCTCGCCGTCCGGGCCCGCGACCCAGAGCTCGTTCTCGCGCCCGCCGTCCTTGAGGCACAGGTGGAACGGGGCGAGGTCGAACACCGGCCGGCGGGCGCGGAAGTCGAATCGGCGCACGTGGGCGCCCGGCCGGCGGCGCAGGAAGTGGTCGACCAGCAGGGTGGCCAGGAACGGCCCGTGCACGATGAGGCCGGGGTAGCCCTCGACGTCGCGGGCGTAGTCGCGGTCGTAGTGGATGCGGTGGGCGTTGAAGGTCAGGGCCGAGTAGCGGAACAGCTGCACGATGTCCGGGGTGACGGTGCGCAGGGCGTCGCAGGCCGGCGGCGGGACGGCGGGACCGGGCGGCGGCGTCGGCGCGCGCGAGGCCTCGCGGTAGACGATGTCGTGCTCCTCGGAGATGGCGTGCTGGCCGTCGGCCCAGATCCCGTGGCGCACGGTGACGAACACCATCCGGCCGCTGGAGCCGGTCTTCTCGGTGACGTCGGCGATCTCTGAGCGGCGCTCGATCGCGGCGCCCGCGCGGATCGGGGCGTGGAAGGTCAGCCGCCCGCCGGCCCACATGCGCCGCGGCAGGGGCGTCGGCGGCAGGAAGCCGCCGCGCGCGGGATGGCCGTCCTCGGTGATCTGCGACTGCAGCGCCCGGGGCAGGAAGTACAGCCAGTGGGCCAAGGGCGGCAGCTCGCCCGCGCGCCACGGCGGCTCGGCGTGGTCCAGGAGGGCGGCCAGGCCCTGCAGGGGGCCGTGCGCGGCGACGTCGGCCGCGGTCTCCGTGCGGCCGATCCAGGCCTTCAGGTCGGGTGCGTCGTCCATGGC
>DASZQQ010000562.1:0-15097 GCA_035549595.1 Caulobacteraceae bacterium | reverse complement strand
CGCCTCCATCCAGGGCGAGGCCCTGGTGGCGGCCTACAGCGCGGCGAAGGGGGCGGTGGAAGCCCTGACGCGCTCGGTGGCGGTGCACTGCGCCCAGGGACGCATGAACATCCGCTGCAACTCGGTGCATCCGTCGGGCATGGACACGCCGATGGTGCGCAGCTTCGGCGGCAAGGTGGTGGCCGCAGGACTGGCGCCGCCGCCCGGCGCATCGGCCCACGGCGCCAGTCCGCTGGGCTCGGCCAACGACATCGCCTGGGCGGTCCTCTACCTGGCCAGCGACGAATCCCGGTTCGTCAACGGCCAGCGCATCGTCGTCGACAACTCGATGTCGGTGACGAGCGGTCACGTGCCGGCGGCGGGCTGACGCGCATGCCGGGCAGGCTGCACCTCACGGGCATGGTCCACGTCAACATCAACGTCTCGGACTTCGACCGGTCGCGGGCGTTCTACGAGGCGCTCGGTTTTCGGCTGATCTGGATGGTCCCGCCGACGAATTCGACGGAGGTGGCCGCCGCGGTCGGCATGCCGCCCTACCGCGTGAAGGGGGGCCTCATGCGGCTCGAGGGCGCCGAACCTCCCGTGGTGATCGACCTGCTGCAGTGGCAGCACCCGCACGACGACGCGCCCCCCTATCCGCATCTCTATCACTACGGCCTTGCCCGCCTGGCCCTGGCGACGCGCGACATGGACGCCGACCTGGCGACCCTGGAGGCCATGGGCGTGGACCTGGTGGGGCCGCCGGCCCGGGTGGTGGTCGACGGCGCGCCGACCGGCGGACGCTTCGTCTGCTTCAAGGATCCGGACGGCACGATCCTCGAACTGGTCGAGATGCAGGGCGCCGAGAACCTCGTGGGCCGACCGGGCGGAGGCCCGCGGTGATCGAGATCCAGATCTTCTATCCCTACGCGCCCGGGCGACGGTTCGACCACGACTACTACGAGACACGGCACATCCCGATGGCGCTCGAGCTGCTGGGCGAGGCGGTGCAGGGCGTGACGGTGACGCGGGGCGTCTTCGCCGGGCCGCCATGGCCCGATCCGGCCTATTCGGCGACCTGCCGGTTCACCTGCGAGAGCCTTGAGGCCTACCAGCAGGCGTTGCTGCCCAACCTGGAGCGGCTGCAGGCCGACCTCGTGCACTACAGCGACTGTGAACCCGTCATCCAGATCAGCGAAGTCACCGTACGACGGCGTCGCGCAGGGTCCTCGTGATCGTCGAGCCGGGGCCAGGACTCCTGGCCGCTCACCCCCGCGGTGAGACCGGCGGAATCCCGCGGGTCATCCACACCGCCTGCGGCCCGTAGGCGGCGACCTTGGCGGCCAGCGGAGCCGACGCGGCGGCTTGGGCGAAACCCAGCGTGCGCCAGTAGCTGGCCGCGCCCTCCACCGCGATCAGTTCCGCCGTCCCAAGGCCATCGCGGCCGGCGAGCGCGAAGGCGCGGTCGATCAGCCGCCGCCCCACGCCGGCCCCGCGCCCGCTGGGGGAAATCGAGAGATCGTGGATGAACAGCACCTCGCTGGGGCCCTCCGCCGCCAGACGCGCGCCGACCGCCGGCGGCGACTGGCGGGGCCAGCCATGGGCCAGCAGGTAGCCCACCAGGACGCCGCCCCGCTCCGCCGCCAGGCAATAGGACGCCGGCAGCGCCAGCCGGCTGGCGAACGCCGCCTCGTCCTCGCGCAGGAACGCCGGATAGCTCTGCGACTGGATGGCGAGCGCGGCGGCCAGGTCCGACGTCGTCAACGGCCGCACGCAGACGTCGGAGGCTTCGCGCGTCATGGCCGATCCTCTCAGATCATCAAGGGGCCGTGTTCCAGCCTGGGGAGCACGTGGCGGGCGAACAGGTCGCACTCCGCCTGGTGCGGATAGCCCGACAGGATGAACGCCTCGATCCCGGCCGCCTGGTAGGCGCGCAGCTTGGCCAGGATCTGGTCGGGGTCTCCGACGATGGCGGCGCCGCAGCCCGAGCGCGCACGGCCGATCCCCGTCCACAGGCAGTCCTCGACGAAGCCGTCGCCGTCCGCGGCCTTCGCGAGCTCGGCCTGGCGGCGAACCCCTTCGGACTGGCTGTCGAGGGAGCGGCTCCGGATCGCCTCGCCGGTCGCGGGGTCCAGCCGGGAGAGCAGCCGGTCGGCCGCGGACCGCGCCTGCGCCTCCGTTTCGCGGACGATCACGTGCACGCGGTAGCCGAACCTGAGCTTGCGGCCCCGCCGGGCGGCCCGCGCGGTCATGTCGGCGACCAGCGCCCTGACCGCCGGCATCGTATCCGGCCACATCAGGTAGACGTCGCACCCCTCGGCCGCGGCTTCCCGGGCGTCGTCCGAGAGGCCGCCGAAGTAGAAGGCCGGCGCGCGTCCGCTCACCGTGCGGACCCGCGGCGGATCCAGCTTCAGGCGATAGAACTCGCCGTCGAAGTCGACCGCCTCGCCGTTCAGCAGCGCCCGCAGCAGGCGCATGACCTCCACCGTCCGGCGATACCGCGGACCGCTGGGCAGGGATTCGCCGGGCAGGTCGCTGGAGATGATGTTGAGGGTCAGGCGACCGCCCAGGATCTGGTCCAGGGTGGCCATCTGCCGGGCCAGCTGCGGCGGCCACATCTCGCCCGTACGGATGGCCGCCAGCAGGCGGATGCGCTTCAGCATCGGCGCCACCGCGGCGGCGAAGGCGACCGTGTCGATCCCCAGCGCGTAGCCGGACGGGAGCAGGACGTTGTCGAAGCCCGCCGTCTCGGCGCCCAGCACGATGTCGCGGCCTTGCTCGAAGCTCGACAGCAGCGCAGGATCCGGCTGGCCCAGGAACTCGTAGTCGTCGTCGCACAGGGCGGAGAACCAGGCGACTTCGCAGGATGCGCTGGTCAAGCGTCAGCTCCCGGGCGTGCGTACGGAGGAGCGGGCCAGTCAGCGCGGCGCCGCGGACCTGTCAAGCGGGCCCACGCGCAGGCGCCCGCCTCGAAGCGCTCCCGTTGCTCGATCGGCAGTTTCTCGGATGGCGCCGGCCCCGTTCGATTTCCGCGGGCCTTCCCAGCGGCCTATGCTTCGCTTCCGACCGCCCGCTCCAGCGCGCTGGCGGCCACGCCGCCCCGCCGCACCTGCACGCCCAGGAAGCTCATGACGCCGGCCTCGAACCGGATGTCGTCCGTGGCGATGTCGGGGTCGCGCAGCAGCCGGCTGGCGTCGCCGAGGGTCAGGCGCAGCAGCAGGTCGTCCGGGCTGGCGCCGTGCGCCACGGCCTGTTCGATCTCGCCGCGGAAGCGGCCGGACGTCGAGGCGACGCCCCTTGGGGCGCTCACGACCAGAACCCCGCTTCGCCCGTCACGCGGACCTGGCAGGGGCGCCCAGAATCCTGCATCTGGCGCGCCCGCCGGTTGGCGGCCGCCTGGGCGACCTGCTTCTCGGGGGAGTGCCCGAACGACACGCCGTCTCATCCAGATGCCATCCGCCGACGGGCCGATGGCATCTGGATGAGATGGTGGTGAAGATCGGCGGGCGGCGCATGTGGCTCTGGCGCGCCGTCGACGACGAGGGCGCGGTGCCGGACATGCTGGTTCGGAAGCGCGCCGCAACGCCGCCGCGGCGATGAAGCTTTTGCGCAAGCTCCTGCGGCGACTAGGGACCCACCCCGAGACAGTGACAACGGACAAGCTGTCATCCTACCGCACGGCGATGCGCAAGCTTGGCCTGACGGATCGCCATCGCCCTGGCGGCATGCGGGCCAACAATCGGGCCGATCCGTCGGCGAAAACGAACGCAGATGAAGTTCAGGTCGCAGGGCTCGGCCCAGAGGTTCCTCGCCGCCCACGCAGCCGTCTACAACACCTTCAACGTCCAGGAGCACCTCGTCACCCGACCGACGCTGCAGACCGTCAGGGCCGCCTCTCATCGAGCTAGGGCCGAAGCCACCGTCGCTGCCTGATCCGGGGAGAGGGGAAGGGCGTTCTCGGCGCCCGGCCAGTTAACTTGTCGGAACTCAGAGGCCTACCCGCAACACGTCTGCAACATTCAAGCGCCACCGTCAGGTTGTTGCGGCTAGCCTGCCGATTTCTAGGATTTGTGATCCGCCCACAGTCCTGGGCGCCCCTCGTTCGATGTCCCTGTTATGCTGGTGCGAGGCTAAGAGGTTGCCGTCATGGCCTGGAAGGAACTCGGTGACGCCACACGTAAAGCGGCCAAGGACCGACTGAAGCAATATTTCGAGCACAAGATGAAGGATCCTGAAGGGGTCAAATTCATGCTCGACATGATCGACGCCTCCTGGGAGCTGGTCGAGAAGGCAATTGAGGAACATGGCGTTCCCAGCAAGACCGCCATCGCCATGTACTTCGCCTCCAAGGGCAACGCCTTCATCGGTCTGAGCTCGGAGCAGAAGTTCCAGTGCGTGAACTCGATCGTGGAATTGGGAGTCACAGCGGTAGACAACCCTGGCAAGGTGGCGGGGCCCGTCGGGTGGGTGGCCTATGCGGCGTTCGTCCTCTACGACGGCCTGACCGCCTACGAAGAATGCGATCTCGCTTACCTCGAGTATAAGTCCGACCGCGAGGTGGAAGCCTTCCGCAAGCGTCTCGAGGCCCAACGAGCTATGCGCCACGCGCAGGCGGGGATGGAGGGGCGCGGCAACCAGATCGATCCGGCCGTGATCGACCAGATCATGAGCGTGCAGGAAGAGAAAAACTACTGCGGCGGCCCCTAGGCAGATCCCGGGTCAGTGGCGACCCGTGCTTTGCACCGGACCGTAGCCCGGTGGCCGCGGCGCGATACGAGGCCAGCTCGTCCGCTGTGATCGTTTCGGGGTGGATGCCCTGGTTCTTGAGCAGTCTCCGCAGGAGCTTCAGCTCCGCATGTTTGTTGCGGCGCCGCTGAACCAGGACATCCAGCCCTCGCCTTCGTCCTCGACCGCGCGCCAGAGGTACATGCGCCGGCCGCCGATCTTCGCGACCATCTCGTCCAGATGCCATCGGCCCGTCGGCGGGCCGAGGCGCGGGCGCAAGCTCACCGGGAATGGGCGGCTGCGACCCAGGCCGCCTGAATCGAGGAAGAGGGGAGGGCCGTTCTCGCCGCGGTCGGGTCAACTTGTCAGAACCGGCGGGACTTTGAATCGGTTCTGCGTGTCAGCCCCTCAGGCGGTTCTTCACTAATCAGATTCAAGTGCTCAAGGCCGTCATCATTCAGCTGATAGAGAAGCCCCACAAAGCGCCCAAATGATATGCCATGATCTGCCCGGACGTTGACGCCGTCGCGGTGGGCCGTGGCCAATGCCGAACTTACGTCCGCGCGCAATTTCGTCACGCTGCTCGCCGTGACGGTGCCGTTGGCCATCACGCTGAGGGCGCCGTCGGCGGATAGACTGACCACCACGTGGTTAGAGACATCAGCCACCGAGTACACAGGTGGACCAGGTAAATGGCTGCGCTCGTCGGACCTATTAATAACCTCGATCGGCGGCGGGGGGACCCGAAAGGGAATCAGGTCCAGGGCAACGTTGCCATGGCCTTTTCGCCCTGCTTCCTCGACTTGGGACACAACTAGCAGGTGATAGACGCCGCAGTCCTGCAGCCAATTGGCGGCGCGTAGGAAGTCGCGATAGGCGATGCCGCGGTCGGCAGTCACCGCAGCGAGGCGGTCGAACCCTTCCGGAAAGTTGGCTGCAGTACCGCCAACTGCCATGCACATGCCGGGCTGCGCCTCCGATTCTGGCAGGGAGATGGATCGTGTCCCAACCCGTGGTGTAGCTGCGGCGGAGTGATCACCGCGCTCTCCGGCGGGGCCGGGTCGGTCAGGCGGCCAGGATGGGCAGGCTGACGAGGGGATCATCGCTCAAGGGTGCGACGCTTTCCAGGGTCATGTAGCGGCAGCGCTGGACGGCCCATTCGTCGTTCTGCTCGAGCAGGATGGCGCCGACGAGGCGGACGATGGCCGCTTCGTTGGGGAAGATGCCCACGACGTCGGTGCGGCGCTTGATCTCGCCGTTCAGCCGCTCCAGCGGGTTGGTGGAGTGCAGCTTGCTCCAGTGGTCCTTGGGGAAGCCCATGTAGGCGAGCACGTCGGCCTCGGCCTGGTCCATGAAGGCGGCGAGCTTGGGCAGCTTGGGCCGCAGCTGGTCGGCGATCTTGCGCCACTGGGCCTGGCCGGCGCCGGCGTCCTCCTGGGCGAAGGCGGTGGCGATGAAGGCGGAGACGACGCGTCGGCCGCTCTTGCCGGCGTGGGCCAGGACGTTGCGCATGAAGTGCACGCGGCAGCGCTGCCGGGTCGCGTTCAGCACCCGCGCGGCGGCGGCCTTCAGGCCCTCGTGGGCGTCGGAGATCACCAGCTTGACGCCGCGCAGGCCGCGCCGGGCGAGGCCGCGCAGGAACTCCGTCCAGAAGGTCTCGGCCTCGGAAGGCCCCACGCCCAGCCCCAGGACCTCGCGTCGGCCGTCGCTGTTGACGGCCACCGCCACGGTCGCCGCCACCGAGACGATCCGGCCGGCCGAGCGGACCTTCAGATAGGTGGCGTCGATCCACAGATACGGCCAGTCGCCCTCGATCGGGCGGGCGAGGAAGGCCTGCACCTTCTCGTCGATCTCCTCCACCAGGCGGGAGACCTGGCTCTTCGAGACGCCCGAGCCCCCCATCGCCTTGACCAGCTCGTCCACCGAGCGGGTCGAGATCCCCTGCACGTAGGCCTCCTGGATCACCGCCGTCAGCGCCTTCTCCGCCAGCCGCCGCGGCTCCAGGAAGCCGGGGAAGTAGCTGCCCGTCCGAAGCTTCGGGATGCGCAGCTCCACCGTCCCGGCGCGGGTCTCCCAGTCACGCTCGCGATAGCCGTTGCGCTGCGCCAGCCGCTCGGCGCTCTTCTCGCCGAAGGCCGCGCCGGTCTTGGCCTGCACCTCCAGCTCCATCAGCCGCTGCGCGGCGAAGGTCCCGGACTTGATCCGGGATCATCTCGCGCAGCAGATCGGCGTCGGCGCTCTTCTCCATCAGCCCGCGCAGGGCCATCATGTCCTCGGTCATCTTCGGTGTCCTTCGGTCAAGGTTGGTGTCAGCAACCCGACCCTACCGAAGACTCGCGGATGACCACCCACCGCCCTGACGGCGGCCCAATCAAGCCGCTCGCTCGTTACGGCGCCATGAGGAAAGGCGCGCGTCGCGAGCGGCTACGCTACCGCCCGCGACCTACACCACCACCTGGGACACGACCTCCGCTTTGGCTCGACATGCCTTCTGGCAGATAGCCACCCGCTGGTCAGAACGCGTTCTCGCCGGTGATCGCGCGGCCCAGGATCAGGGCATGGACGTCGTGGGCGCCTTCGTAGGTGTTGACCGTCTCGAGGTTCGCCGCGTGGCGCATCACGTGGTACTCGCCCGAGATGCCGTTGCCGCCGTGGATGTCGCGCGCCTCGCGGGCGATGGCGAGCGCCTTGCCGCAGTTGTTGCGCTTCATCAGGCTGATCGCCTCGGGCACCCAGGCCCCCTGGTCGATCAGGCGCCCCAGGGCCAGGGCGCCTTCGTAGCCGAGGGCGATCTCGGTCATCATGTCGGCCAGCTTCTTCTGCACCAACTGGCGCGCGGCCAGCGGCCGGCCGAACACCTGGCGGGTCGAGACGTAGTCGCGCGCGGCGTGCAGGCAGAACTCGGCGGCGCCCATGGCCCCCCAGGCGATGCCGTAGCGGGCCTTGTTCAGGCACGAGAACGGACCGCGCAGGCCGCGCACGTTCGGCAGGATCGCGTCCTCGGGCACGAACACGTCCGTCAGCGAGATCTCGCCGGTGACCGAGGCTCGCAAGCTGAGCTTGTTCTGGATCTTCGGCGTGGCGAAGCCCTCGGCCCCGCGCTCGACCAGGAAGCCGTGGATGGTCCCGTCCAGCTTGGCCCAGACCAGGGCGACGTCCGCGATCGGGGCGTTGGTGATCCACATCTTGGCCCCGTTGAGCACGAAGCCGCCGTCGACCTTCTTGGCGACCGTGCGCATCGAGGCCGGGTCGGAGCCGCCGTCGGACTCGGTCAGGCCGAAACAGCCGACGAGCTCGCCCTTGGCCATGCCGGGCAGCCACCTGCGGCGCTGTTCCTCCGAGCCGAAGGCGTAGATCGGGTACATGACCAGCGACGACTGCACGCTCATCGCCGAGCGGTAGCCGCTATCGATCGCCTCGATCTCGCGGGCGATGAGGCCGTAGGCGACGTGGCTGGCGCCGGCGCAGCCATATTCCTCCGGCAGGGTCGCGCCCAGGAAGCCCAGCGCCCCCATCTCGGTCATGATCTCGCGGTCGAAGCGCTCCTCGGCGAAGGCGCTGACCACCCGCGGCAGCAGCTTGGCCCTGGCGTAGGCGCGGGCCGCGTCGCCGATCAGCCGCTCGTCCTCGCCGAGCCGGCTCATCAGGTCGAGCGGGTCGTCCCACTGGAAGGTCTTCTGCGGTTCGCCGGTGTCGAGGGCCATCGGGGGATCTCCGTGTTCGGCCGCCGCCACGACCAACGATTTAAGCCTAGATAGTTTATGCTTGAACTAAAATTGAGCGCGTGACAAGCTGCCGACCTCAACATCTCGGGGGAGCGGTGCCTTGAAGATCGCGTGCGTCGGTGGCGGCCCGGCCGGACTCTATTTCGCTATCTCCATGAAGCTGCGCCATCCCGAGCATGAGGTGGTGGTGTTCGAGCGCAACCGCGCGGGGGACACGTTCGGCTGGGGCGTCGTGTTTTCCGACCAGACCATGGAGAACCTCGCCGCAAACGACCCGGTCAGCGCCGATGCGATGCGCGCCGAGCTAGCCCACTGGGACGACATCGACATCCACGTCGAGGATGGCGCGCGCCATTCGAGAGTGAGTTCGACGGGCCATGGCTTCATCGGCATCGGCCGCAAGCGGCTGCTGGAGATCCTGCAGGCGCGCGCCGCCGAACTCGGGGTCGACTTGCGTTTCGAGGCGGAGGTCGAGCCCGACGAGTCCATGCTGGCCCAGTACGACCTGGTGATCGCGTCCGATGGCATCAACAGCAAGCTGCGAGATCGCTACGCCGCACACTTCGACTGCGACATCGAGGTCCGGCGCAACAAGTTCGTCTGGCTGGGCACGCACCAGCGCTTCGACGCCTTCAACTTCATCTTCGTGAAGACGGAACACGGCTGGATCTGGGCGCACGCTTACCAGTTCGACAAGGACACCGCGACCTTCATCGTCGAGTGTTCGCCGGAGACGTTCGATCGGTTCGGCTTCGGGGAGATGAGCCAGGAGGAGACCTGCCGCGCCTGCGAGCGGATCTTCGAGAAGCACCTCGGCGGCCACGCGTTGATGACCAACGCCGGCCACCTGCGCGGCTCGGCATGGTTGAACTTCCGCCGTGTCCTGTGCGGTGTCTGGCGCTACCGGAACTGCATCCTGCTCGGTGACGCCGCCCACACGGCCCACTTCTCGATCGGATCGGGCACCAAGCTCGCGTTCGAGGACGCCATCAAGCTGGCCGAAGTGCTCGGCGACCAGACGGTGGGCCCAGAGCAGGCGCTGGACGACTACCGCGACGTTCGCCAGCTCGAGGTGCTGAAGCTGCAGAGCGCGGCGCGTAACTCCACCGACTGGTTCGAGGACCTGGAACGGTACCTGGACTTCGAACCCCCGCAGTTCGCTTACTCGCTTCTGACGCGCAGCCAGCGGGTCAGTCACGAGAACCTGCGGCTGCGTGATCCGCGTTGGCTGGCTGAGGTGGAGCGCTGGTTTGCCGAGCGGGCCACCGGCCGCCCGTCGGAAGGGGCAGCGCCGCCGATGTTCACGCCGCTGCGGCTTCGCGGCCTGGAGCTGCAGAATCGCGTGGTGGTCTCGCCCATGGCCATGTACTCGGCGGTCGACGGAGTGCCGACCGACTTCCACATGGTCCACTACGGCGCCCGGGCGTTGGGCGGGGCGGCGCTGGTCTACACCGAGATGACCTGCGTCTCGCCAGAAGGGCGGATCACGCCCGGCTGCCCGGGCCTGTGGAACGACGTTCAGGAGGGCGCCTGGCGCCGGATCGTCGACTTCATCCACGGCCAGACCGGCGCCAAGGCGTGCGTTCAGCTGGGCCACAGCGGCGCCAAAGGCTCGACCCGTGTCGCCTGGGAAGGAATCGACCTGCCGCTGACACAGGGGCACTGGCCCCTGCTCGCGCCGTCCGATGTCGCCTGGTCGGACGACAACCAGCGTCCGCGCCCGATGACGCGGGCCGACATGGACTCCGTCCGCGAGCAGTTCGTCGAGGCGACGCGGCGCGCGGCTCGGGCCGGGTTCGACATGGTCGAACTGCACTGCGCCCATGGCTACCTCCTCTCCGCCTTCATCAGTCCGACCCAGAACCGGCGGACAGACGACTACGGCGGGTCGCTGCAGAACCGGTTGCGCTACCCGCTCGAGGTGTTCCGCGCGATGCGGGCGGCCTGGCCTGAGGACAAGCCGATGTCGGTACGCATCTCGGCGCACGACTGGGTCGGCGAGGCGGGAGTCACCCCGGCCGAGGCGGTCGAGATCAGCCGCGCCTTCGTGGACGCCGGCGTCGACATCGTCGACGTCTCTTCGGGTCAGGTGACGAAGGCCGAGCGACCGGTCTACGGGCGCATGTTCCAGACGCCGTTCGCCGACAAGATTCGTAACGAGGTTGGCGTGGCGACCATCGCGGTCGGCAACATCTTCGAGGTCGACCACGTCAATTCGATCCTCGTCGCCGGACGTGCGGATCTCTGCGCGCTGGCCCGGCCGCACCAGATGGACCCGAACTGGACCCTTCGCGCCGCAGCGCAGCAAAAGGTCGACGATCCGCCGGTCCCGCTGCAGTACCAGAGCGGCTACCGCCAGCTCGTGACCAACCTCGAGCGGGCGGGCCAGATGGCCCAGCTGGTCTAGGGCCGTGGCCGTGAAGAGGCATGCAGTCATCACCGGCGGCGGAAGCGGCATCGGCCTGGCCATTGCCGGCGAGCTGAAGGCCTGCGGCTGCGACGTCACGATCATGGGACGAAGCCCCGAGCGCCTGGCCGCCGCGGCGGCGGCGCTGGATGGGGCGCGGGCGATTACGTGCGACGTGACAGAGCCGCAGAACGTCGCCTCAGCCTTCGCCACGGCCGCGGCAGCGGCCGGACCGGTCTCGATCCTGGTCAATAACGCGGGGGTCGTGCGCACTGCCCCCTTCTCCAGGCAGACCGACGCCGACTGGGAGATGCTGTGGCGCACCAATGTGATGGGCGCCGTCCATGCCATCCGCGAGGTCCTGCCGGCCATGCGAGATCTGCCTGGCGCGCGGATCGTCAACGTCGCCAGCACCGCCTCTCTGAAAGGCTACGGCTACGTCAGCGCCTATGTGGCCACGAAGCACGCCCTGCTGGGCCTGACGCGGGCCTTGGCCCTCGAGCTGGTCAGGACCGGCGTGACCGTGAACGCCGTCTGCCCCGGCTACGCCGACACCGACATCATCCGCGACGCGGTCGACGCCATCGTGCAGAAGACCGGCCGGACCGAGGACGAGGCGCGCGCCACCTTCACCGGCGCCAACCCGCAGGGTCGGCTGATCGATCCCGCCGAAGTGGCGGCCGCGGTCCGCTGGCTGGTCGGCGAGGGCGCGCGCTCCGTCACCGGACAGGCCATCGCGATAGCCGGCGGAGAGGTGATGTGACCGAGCCCATCGAGAAACTGGGGGGCGCGCCCCACAGCAAGCAATCCCTTCGCCTTTGGCTGAGGCTGCTTAGCTGCTCGATGATCATCGAGAAGCGGGTGCGCGCGAAGTTCGCCGAGGAGTTCGACACGACCTTGCCGCGCTTCGATGTGCTCTCCGCGCTCGACCGCCATCCAGGGGGTCTGAAGATGACAGAACTCTCGGACTGGCTGCTCGTCTCGAAGGGCAACGTCACCGCCGTCGTCGACCGCCTGATCGAGGAGGCTTTGGTGGTGCGCCTGCAGGACGGGGCGGACCGGCGAATCCAGCGCGTCAGCCTGACGGCGAAGGGCCGTGACCAGTTCGCGCGCCTGGCGGAGCGGCACGAGACCTGGCTCGACAAGACCATGGCCGGCCTCACCGACGACGATTTTGAAACCCTGCTCGCCGGCCTCCAGCGGCTGCGCCTGTCAATCGAGGAAAATCCAATATGACCGCGCTCGACCCGAACCGCTTCACGCCCGGCCACTTCAAGTGGTCCTTCTCCGAGGGGGTGGCCACGATCACCCTGAACCGGCCTGAGCGGAAGAACCCGCTCACCTTCGAGAGCTACGCCGAGCTTCGCGACACCTTCCGTGCGCTCGTCTACACGCCCGAGGTCAAGGCGGTCGTGGTCACCGGTGAGGGCGGCAACTTCTCCTCCGGTGGCGACGTCTTCGAGATCATCGAGCCGCTCACCACCCGCGACATGACGGGCCTGCTGAGCTTCACGCGCATGACGGGCGACCTCGTCAAGGCGATGCGCGCCTGCCCCCAACCGGTGATCGCCGCTGTGGACGGAATCTGCGTCGGGGCCGGGGCGATCATGGCCATGGCGTCGGACCTGAGGATCGGCACGCCGCGCACCCGAACGGCCTTCCTCTTCACCCGCGTCGGCCTGGCTGGCTGCGACATGGGCGCCTGCGCCATCCTGCCCCGGATCATCGGCCAGGGCCGAGCCAGCGACCTGCTCTACTCCGGCCGCAACATGACGGCCGAGGAGGGGGAACGCTGGGGGTTCTACAGCCGGCTCGTCGAGCCCGAGGCCGTTCTGGCCGAGGCGGTGGCCTGGGCGCGCCAGCTGGCCGCGGGCCCGACGTTCGCCCATGGCGTCACCAAGACCCAGTTGAACACCGAGTGGAACGTCAGCCTGGAGACGGCCATCGAAATGGAGGCCCAGGCGCAGGCGATTTGCATGCAGACGAAGGACTTCCGGCGCGCCTTCGAAGCCTTCCGCGACAAGCGCCAACCGGTGTTCGAGGGCGACTGACCGTGGCCGACGAAAGCTTCCTGGCCTGGCCGTTTTTCGAGCCGCGGCACCGCGACCTGCGCGCGGGCTTGTGGTCGTGGTGCGAGGCTCGCCTCTCCGTCGACCATGGCGACGATGTCGAGGCCGAGTGCCGGGCGTTGGCGAAGGCGCTCGGCGAGGGGGGCTGGCTGCGCCACTGCGTGCCGGCAGCCTACGGCGGGTCGAGCGAGGCGCTCGACGTGCGCGCGCTCTGCTTGGCGCGGGAGACCCTGGGCTACCACTCCGGGCTAGCCGACTTCACCTTCGCCATGCAGGGGCTGGGGTCCGGGGCGATCGGCCTGTTCGGACGCGAGGCCGTCAAACAGCGCTACCTGCCGCGCGTGGCGGCCGGCGAGGCGATTGCCGGCTTCGCCCTCTCGGAGCGGGAGGCCGGCTCGGACGTTGCGGCCATGGCGACAACTGCGACCCGGGTCGACGGTGGCTACCGCCTTCGTGGCGAGAAGACCTGGATCTCGAACGGCGCGACCGCCGACGTGCTGACGGTATTCGCGCGAACCGGCGAAGCGGCCGGCGCGCGCGGCATCTCGGCCTTCGTCCTGCCCACCGACGCGGCCGGCTTCGAGGTCGTCGAGCGGATTAACGTGATCGCGCCCCATCCCTTGGCGACCATCCGGTTCAACGATTGCTTCGTGCCCGACGACCATCTCGTCGGCGCGCCCGGCGAGGGCTTCAGGATCGCCATGGCGACGCTGGACGTGTTCCGCTCGACGGTCGGCGCGGCGGCCCTGGGCTTCGCTCGGCGGGCCAACGACGCAGCGCTGCGGCGCGCTTCGACCCGCAAGCTGTTCGGCGAGCCGCTCAGCGAGCTGCAGATGACTCAGGCGAGCCTCGCCGACATGGCGCTCGCCATCGACGCCAGCGCCCTTCTGGTCTACCGGGCGGCCTGGGCCAAGGACCAGGGCCAGACCCGGGTGACCCGTGAGGCGGCGATGGCCAAGCTGCACGCGACCGAGGCGGCCCAGAAGGTCATAGACGCGGCCCTCCAGTTATTCGGCGGCCAGGGGGTGGTGTCCGGAGAGACCGTGGAGCGCCTCTATCGCGAGATCCGCGCGCTGCGGATCTACGAGGGCGCCACCGAGGTGCAAAAGGTCGTCATCGCCCGCCAGGCGCTCGCCGCCGTCGCCTGAGACGGCGCGGCCCATCCCCCCGAGAGGAACGATTCCCCGATGCGGATCCTGCAACCGCCAGGCTGGCCCCGGCCCAAGGGCTACAGCAACGGCGTCGAGGCCAGCGGGCGGATGGTGTTCGTCGCGGGGCAGATCGGCTGGGATGCGCAGGGTCGCTTCGCGCCCGACTTCGCCGGCCAGTTCGAACAGACGCTACGCAACATCGTGGCGGTGCTGGCCGAGGCCGGCCTCGGGCCCGGGCACCTGGTCCGGATGACATGGTACGTCACCGACAAGGACGCCTACGTGCGCGACCTGCCGCGCGTCGGCGCGATCTATCGCGAGATCATCGGGCGCAACTACCCGGCCATGGCCGTGGTCATGGTCGCCGGGCTCGTCGAGGACGAGGCCCTGGTGGAAATCGAGGCCACCGCAATGGGCCCGGCGCAAGCGGACGATGTGGCGGCCGCCTGAGAAGGTTCGCCATGCGCCCGCCCCGGGTCCGTGGCCGACTGCGGCGCAGGCGGCCCGGTCGCGCCTGTTCTCGCCCCTGGCGCAAGGGCGGCTGACGCTCGCCCAGCGCACCTGGGTTCCGGCCATGGTGCCCTGGCGCGCTTCCGCGGACGGCTTCGTCACCGACGCGGTGGTCGAGTGGTACGAGCGGTTCGCGCAAGGCCGACCCGGCGCCATCGTGATCGAGGCCACCGGGGTTCGAGACGTGCCCAGCGGTCCCCTGCTGCGCATCGGCGACGACCGCTTCGTCCCCGGCCTCGCCCGGATCGTGGACGCGGTGCGCCGGGCCAGCGGCGGCGAAGCGCGACTCTTCGTCCAGCTCATCGACTTCCTGTCGATCCGGCGGCGCGTGGCGCGCGAGACCTACCTCGGCCGCTTCCTGGAAATCGGGCCTCGCCACCGCGAAGCCCTGGACATGGCGGACGCCGACGACGCGGCGGTTCGCGAGCGCCTACTGGCTCTGGACGAGGCCGCGCTCGCCGCGGTTCTGGAGCCGCGCGAGCTGGAGAGTCTGCGGATGGGGCATCGCGAGCGGGTTACCGATACGCACCT